>JAGVKI010000146.1 GCA_020050695.1 Alphaproteobacteria bacterium
CGCTTGGGTATGACGCCACGGACAAAATGCCGCGCGAGCGCATACAATTTCTCAAAGCCATTGACTGGGATGATCCGCGCTCCAGGGATGAAGTCACCAAGCATTATATTGGCCGCATCGCCACCCTGACATTCGACAAGCTTCATAATCCTGATGAGGAAAGCGCCAAGGATCTTCACCTGCATGTTTCCTGGGGGTCACCTGCAACCAGCGATGATGCACCCGGCGGCGATTTTGATAAGATAAAGCTGGTGCGCCCACAGCTGCGCATCATGGTACAAAATGACTTTACGCCGGAAGATCGGGCAGAGAACCCAGACCTGCCGCCTGAGCGTTATTTATTGACCTATACCCCGCCCACCGAAGAAGCCACCCCGAGCAAGACAACCCTCGCCTTCATGCACGAACTGCGCAGTTCCATTCAGCAGGATCTTGGCGTGAATTTAGATGAACCGGCAAAGCATGAACTGACTGCCAAACCGGATATCGACCTCATGGATGCCCCGGACGTACAGCTTGTAGGCCGCAATATGTACAGTGGTGAAGGTGCGTCTATGGATATTTTCCTGCCTGCCGAGGAGGCTGCCAAAGGCTACCGGACCATTATTTCCAAAGGTGAGAAGGAAATGGGGCCAAAACATATTCCCAGCTGGCTCGACTTTGCCGACGATCATAAAAATCACAAAAACGACGGCAGTACTATGAACGTAGCCGGTTAGACCGGCGTTACATTATTTCTATCGTCTGTATGGATAGACTGATTGCCAATTTCCCGCAGATGCTTATGATTCCACGTAGTATCATTTGAACGCTCGCGTGGAATTACCCTCATGAAACCGATTGCCTTATTAATGCGTGCAACTGCCATTTGCCTGCTAATCGCGTATCCTGCTTCTGCATCCATGGCAGCCACAGAGCAGGCAGGAAACACCGCATTCATGTCTGATGCGCAGCTGGCAAAGCAGCAGCCTATCATCGACAAGGTAGAGCGCTATTTGAGCGAACTTACCACCATCGTATCGGACTTCACGCAGATAGCGCCCGATGGTTCGCTGACCAGCGGCAAGTTTTACTTAAAGCGCCCCGGCAAAATGCGCTGGCAGTATAACCCGCCCACCCCCATTCTTATGGTGTCTAATGGCAGCACGCTGGTATATTACGATTATGAACTCGAGCAGGTCAGCAACGTATCGCTTGATTCCACCCTGATCGGATTCCTGGCCGAACAGAATATTGAACTGGGCAAGAGTATCGGCGTCACCGATATTTCCAGTAGTGCTGGCGTAATTCGCGTAACACTCCTGCAGCGTGACAAGCCTAGCGAAGGACAACTTATGCTGGAGTTCTCTGAAAAGCCCTTCATGCTGCGCAACATGGTCATAACCGATGCCACCAACCAGATTACCTCCGTCTCATTAAATGACGCTAAATTCGGTATCCCCCTGGAGGATAATCTGTTTGTGTTCCGTGACCCCCGCCAGAACAAAAGAAAATCACGATAAAACAGTGTATTAAGTTGTTTTTTGGGCGTTTTTGCAGGCGATTGGCCGTCTTTATATAAAAAGCGACTAAACCGTCATTGAATATTCACAAACCTGCCCCATATCATGTGGTATAAATAATATGTATTCACCGCCAAAGTTTTCCTCCAGAAAGGTTGATCACACAGATATGGACGCTTCCGACAACACCAAAAATCCGTCTAGCGAAGCATTTTCTATCATGCTCCACTCCATGCCAATTGCTTACGTGCGCCCCGTAGATACGGACCAGGGCGTGCATTACGCAGTATGCACTGCCGATGGCACTCAGCTTGCGCTTTTTAATACGCAGGATGCAGCCTATTTTGCCGCCAAGCAGCATGACCTGGAACCAATGCTGATCCACTAAGATCAGCCATCATTGAATAAAAAAAGGCCGCTTACCCAGCGGCCTTTTTTTATTGCCCGCTGCCAAACAAATGGCTGTAGGTACGCACAACGGCCAGTATGAATATAATCACCCACACCCATTTAAAACGTACAAACCGGTTATATTTATAGGGAAGCTTTTCCTGGATACTGCGCCTGCTCGGCTGATCATTGATGGTATAAAGCGGCACCGTATTATTTCTAAACATTGAACGGTTGCGGCCAAATGACTGTATCAGGTGCGGGCCCGGATACCAGGTCACAGGGATCTGATGGACATCCTCATTACTCTCATCGACTTTATACACGTACGGGCCGCTGATTTTGCCCAGCGCCACTTTGCCGGTAAGCGGTAGTGGAACGGCAACCGTATCATCCAGCTGCAGACCGCTAAAATGCTGCCATATGCGGTCGGCCTTTAGCGCGATAGTTTCTGGCGGATAGTATGGATATAAGGCGCGCAGTAAATGCTGGCACTCTACATTTGAGCGCACCAGCGAAAGATCGGGCAGATTGTCGAACGGCAGCGTCAGATGCGTACGATCATAGATGCGCTGCTCGTCTTCCAGCGTAAGTGGCTCATGCAGCACCCACATGGTCATAGGGCATACCTCGCCGGATCGCTTCGTCCTGCTTCGCTAAATCCCTTCTGGCGCAACTGGCAGGCATCGCAGTGGCCGCAGGCTTCACCGGATGGGGACGGATCATAGCAGCTGGTGGTAATGGCATAATCCACCCCCAGCGCCAATCCTTTTTCAATAATCTGCGCTTTGGTCAGGTCAATCAGCGGCGTGTGGATCGTCAGGTGCTTTTTATCCTGCACTGAATACGCAGTAGCTAAATTGGCCATTTTCTCATAAGCGGCGATAAATTCCGGCCTGCAATCAGGATAGCCGCTATAATCCAGCGCATTGACGCCGATGAATATATCAGAGGCTTTGAGCACCTCCGCCCATGCCAGCGCAAAGGATAAAAACACCGTGTTGCGCGCAGGCACGTAGGTCACCGGAATACCCGTTGCCATATCATGGGCCGCGCGGTCTTTGGGCACGGCAATACCTGCCTCGGTAAGCGCAGAACCACCAAATATGGCAAGGTCAATCGTTGCAATGCGGTGTTCCTTTGCACCGAATGCAGCGGCCACACGTTTTGCCGCTTCCAGTTCAAAGCGGTGACGCTGGCCATAATCAAACGACATGGCATATACCTCAAAGCCCTGCGATCTGGCAATCGCAAGCACCGTGGTCGAATCCAGCCCGCCCGATAGCAGCAATACAGCTTTTTTCATCTACTCGATCCCCAGGATCTTATGGGTTTGCAGGGAGAGAATATAGCCGCAGCGCTCAGCCAGTTCCAGTGCGTATGCACGGTTATCTTTATTCTTTTGCGCGTCATATTCATCCATCGGCTGCACATAGACCGGAATATTGTACTGCTCCTGGCCCACATCAGCGACATGGTTATAGCGGTCATCACTGTGCGAAATAATGAATTTAAATGCACTGACGAGTGGCAGCAGGTCTGCGCGCACCGGCATATAGCCCTGCCCGGTATTTTTTGGCGAGCAGATGATATGCACTTCGCCCGGCAATTCGCGGTAGAGGGTGCCGTTGGTTTCGATCTGCACGGCAAAGCCATCAGCAAGCAGTGCTTCACATAAAGGCTTTATATCCTGGCGAAGCGGCTCGCCGCCTGTGATTACCACCAGCTGGCGCACGCGCCTGCCTTCCTCGCTCACGGCAAGCTGGGTGACACGCTCAAGCAATTCGCCAAGGCCGTAGCTGGTATAATCCTCAAATTCGGTATCGCAGAAATGGCAGGCGAGGTTACAGCCGCCCAGACGCACGAATACAGACGGGTGACCGGCAAACGGCCCCTCGCCCTGCAACGTAGGGAATATATGCTTGATTTCCAGTCTGCTGCCATCACCTTTGGCGGGCGGACGTATCGGGTTATTGCCGTACACGGAAAAACCTGCTGTTGTAAGCTGAAAAATTTGTTATTAATGGCCTTGTTAATAGTGCCTTTTACAAAGAAAACCACATGAAAAAAATAGCCAAGCCAGTAAAAACCGCCAAAAACAAGGAAAAACAATGGAAAACCGCCACTCAATTAGTGCGCGGCGGCCGCCTGAAAACCCCCTTTGGCGAGACATCCGAAGGACTTTTCCTCAATTCCTCCTATAGCTACGACAGCGCCGAGGAAGGCGAAGGCCG
>JAGVKI010000304.1 GCA_020050695.1 Alphaproteobacteria bacterium
AATCGCACGTGCGGTGATCACCAAACCTGACCTGCTGCTGGCGGATGAACCCACCGGAAACCTGGATTCGGAACTCGCCCTGCGCTTCATGTATTTGTTCGAGGCACTCAACCAGACCGGGACGACCGTGCTGATTGCCACGCACGATGAGCATCTCATCTCCCTTTTTAATTATCCTGTCCTTCGCCTTAAAGCTGGGCAAATTCTGAAGGATACCGATTCGGTCAATAGCGCTGCCGGTTAACGTTAATTAAGCTTATTGAGGTTGGCTCTGTCCTGTGTTAAAACAGTACATGCAGGCAAGAAAAGCCAATAAATACAATTAAATAACAACAAAATAATAACAGGCGCATGACGACATTATCCCTATTCGAGGAGCTGGTTGCCTCAGAAGCAGCCGTACGCGCGGATTATATCTACCGTAATAAGCGTATTACGATCAACGATAATGGTGCGCCGGTTATTTACGACGCCAGAAATCCCGATCGTGGGAATTCCGCAGATGAAGTTGCGGGCCAGCTGTATGAAAATTTCATCCGTACCTATGATTACATGTTCCAGGATTCCTCGCAGCACGAGAAGCTGGTGGAAGCGCGTTATTGCAATACGCGTGATCTTCGCGAGGTGGATCGTCGCAAACTGCAGAAGATTTTCAAAGAGTTCGTAGAGGATAACTATATCATTGATGGCCAAGTGCATCTGACTGCTGAGGATGCGGTTCATGCATTGCATGATCTCTACACTAAGATTGTAGATGAGGTGCCGCTGAGTCATGCCGGTATGGCGCTTGGATCGCTTTTTGTCGAACTTGGGCGTGGTGATAAGTGGAAAAGCGTTACACCCAACGGTATTGATTTTACCCGTGGCCCGTCGTCGGGCTCGCTTTTGCATCGTATTCATGATGCAATTTTTGAGCAGAACCATACGCCAGAAACCAGTGCGTTTATTTCGTTCCCTGAACGTGTAATCGATATTGGCGGTGTAAAATTCCCCTATCAGATGATCAAGGAATTCGACCGTGATCGCGGCTATGAGATGGAAAAAACCCATCTGATTACCACCAGCGGCAACCTGGTTGATCTTACCAATGAACTGCGCCGTTCGCTCGAAGAAATTATCGCCAAAGGTCAGCCGCTGGATGATTTTAAGGTGGCTGTTGAAAGCGATCAGAAACATTTATGGCGTTACCAGCAGCCTGCCAGTGAAGGTAGTGAAAAAGCAAAAAATAGTCGTAGGTTGGTGCGTGAGAAGCTTGATGACATGTCGGTTGCTCCTGAAATTGACGGCGTGCCGGTAAAAGATGCGGATGGTGGCAGGCTTCCGGAATCTCTGGTTGCCATGGATGTGGACATTATGACCGGCCTCATGATTCGCAATCCCAAGGGCGGTGACAGCGAACTTAAGACGTTCAAATCCTTCCTTGCAAGCAAGGGATATGCAGAACTTTCCGACCTGCTGCCGAAGGATTTCACACAGAATATTACCGCAATGACCAGTGAAGATGATAAGATTGCTGCGCGCGCAACGATGCGCGATAGCGTCATCAGCGTGTTTGAAAAGCTGAAAGTTGAAGCTGAGGGCTACGTTGAAATGCAAGCGCTGGTAGAGCGTGCGGGCAAGCGCCTGCAGGTCATGCTGCCACGTGTGTATGAAATCACGGATAATGCATTTATCAAGGAAAACGGAGAATTGCGCCAGGCGCCTGTTGAAGGCAACAAGCCCAACATGTACCTGGCTATGGGCGGTACGGCATCGGGTAAGGGCGGGCTCAAAAAATTAGCTAAAAAAGAATGCGCGGATGATCTTGTGGTAGCATCGCTGGACGATGCGCGCAGTGATTGTGACCGCTACTGGCTCTATCCTGCTACTGACAATCATAATGATGACTATAAAACGGTGGAAGAATTCGCGAAAGCCCACCGTGACCTCACCACACGCCGTGCACTCGCAGGCAATTACAACCTGTTTATTGATGGTTCCGGCGTGCCGTATGAAGGTCGTAACGATAAAGTAAGCAAGCAGTTTAAGGAGCGTGGCTACAGCGTGTCCGTGCTGGCTGCGCAGGCGCCGCTTTACATTAATGATCCGCAAAAACGCCGCGAACTTTCTGCGCAGGGCAAAGCTCCGAACGACAGCGCGCGCAGGCTGGGCGATCGTCTGGAAGAAGAACTGCGTATTGTACCACTTGAAATTGCTGCGGAAAAACATATTGGTTTTTCGATTGCGACCCGTAACGCCGCCCGCGACAAAAACGTGGACCGTTTCATGATCGAAGACGTATCAGGCCCGGTAGGTAGTGGCTACACGCTTTCCTATGTGATGACGCTTGGCCGCGAGGACATACAGGAAATCGCAGGTCTGCAGGGCGGCGCACTGAAAAGGGCCATTACCGAGCGTAACCTGGTACCAGACTGGGTCAAGTTACCTGAAGGCAGTGACCGCGAAGAGTTTTTTGACGCCAAGGTTATCCGCGATAACCATGACGGCAGCTACCGCTTGGAAGTCATCACGGATATTCGTCAGTATGTGAACATGGTGCAAAAAGGCCTGCTACGCCGCGATGCCAAAGGGCCGGAAGCATGGTTCGACAATACCATGCGCTCGGACATTGAGGGGCATTTCAAGAATGATGGTGGAAAACTTAAAATACAGTCACCGCAAGGCGTGGCTGAGACCGCGTGGGTAAATTACCGCCCGCTTTCTGACCGCCTGACGCCGACCTCCATACCTAACGAGAGTTGGGTTCGCAGCTGATTTACCCTTCTGCTGAGCAGCAAAGGGGAATTTTGCCATTTACCCATAATTTTCTGTGGCATATTTGTGAAATGCCGTTATAAGTCGGTATAACTAAATTACCGCCCTGAAAATGGACCTTATGGATATGTCTAAAGATATTCGCCCTACATCACCGCATCTTACTGTTTACCGCTGGCAGATTACCATGGTGCTGTCGATCATGCATCGCATTACCGGCATGGGCCTTGTAGTGGGCACGGCGCTGCTGGTGGCATGGCTGTATGTGGCGGCATATGATGCTGCGAATTACAGCTATATGCATGACCTGCTGTCTTCCATTCCAGGCAAGCTTCTGCTACTGGGCTGGACGCTGGCTTTTTACTTCCACCTGGCCAATGGCATCCGCCATCTTTTCTGGGATATGGGGCAGGGCTTTTCGATTCCCCAGACCACCCGTTCCGGCTGGGCAGTTCTCATCTTCACGCTGATCATGACTGGCGCCACATGGTGCCCTTATGTCATGGACGCAGGTCAATAACCAGATAACAGGCGAACTATGGGCAATTCAACATCACATCTTACCACCAAGCTTAACAGGGTACGCGGCCTGGGTGCCGCAGGCCATGGCGTTGGTCACTGGTGGCTTCAGCGTGTAACTGCCGTTGCGCTGGTGCCGCTGTCGCTTTGGTTTATCTCTTCGCTCGTGCGTCTGGTGCAGACACCTAATGTGGTGCGTGTGGGCGAATGGTTTTCTTCGCCTGTCAACGCGCTGCTTATGGTCATGCTGATTGTTGCACTATTTGCGCATGCCAAACTTGGTGTACAGGTGGTGATTGAAGACTATGTAAAAAGCCCTGCCTGCAAATACGGCCTGTTGCTTGCCAATACCTTTATCTGCTTCCTGTTTGCCGGTATCTGCATTCTGGCTATTTTAAGGTTGCACCAGCTTGATATTGCCACTTCACTGTAATCAAAACGAATAGAGACTATGACCGCTCCATATAAAGTTACTGAACATTACCATGATGTTGTTGTTGTAGGTGCTGGTGGCGCAGGCCTTCGCGCTACGTTTGGTATGGCATCGGCTGGTCTTAACACCGCCTGCGTCACCAAGGTATTTCCTACGCGTAGCCATACGGTAGCAGCGCAGGGCGGTATTTCCGCCGCGCTTGCCAATATGGGCGAAGATGACTGGCGCTTCCATTTTTACGATACGATCAAAGGTTCCGACTGGCTTGGCGACCAGGACGCTATCGAATATATGTGCAAAAACGCCATGGATGCGGTGATCGAACTGGAACATTACGGTGTGCCGTTTTCGCGAACTGCCGATGGTAAGATTTACCAGCGTCCGTTTGGTGGCATGACCACCCATTACGGCAAAGGCACTGCCCAGCGTACCTGCGCTGCTGCTGACCGTACCGGCCACGCTATTTTGCATACCCTCTACACACAGGCGCTTCGCCATAATGCGCAGTTCTTTGTGGAATATTTCGCCATTGACCTGCTGATGGATGATGAAGGCGCATGCCGAGGTATCCTGGCCTGGAACCTGGACGATGGTACGCTGCACCGCTTCAACGCGCATACGGTAGTGCTGGCAACGGGCGGTTATGGCCGTGCGTATTTCTCCTGTACCTCTGCCCATACGTCTACCGGTGATGGTGGCGGCATGGTGGTGCGCGCGGGCCTGCCATTGCAGGATATGGAATTTGTGCAGTTCCACCCAACCGGCGTTTATGGTGCAGGCTGCCTGATTACGGAAGGTGCGCGCGGTGAAGGCGGGTATCTGGTGAACTCGCAAGGCGAACGCTTCATGGAACGTTATGCGCCGTCTGCTAAAGACCTTGCATCGCGTGACGTTGTATCGCGCGCTATGACCGTGGAAATTCGCGAGGGCAGGGGCGTAGGTGCAAACAAAGACCATATCTACCTGCATTTAGATCACCTCGATCCGGCTATTTTACATGAGCGCCTGCCAGGTATTTCTGAAACCGCCAAGATTTTCTCGGGCGTGGATGTCACCAAGCAGCCAATTCCAGTGCTGCCGACGGTGC
>JAGVKI010000010.1 GCA_020050695.1 Alphaproteobacteria bacterium
ATCAGGCATAATGATCAGAACCGCGGATGACGGGTAATGAGCAAAGAATCACTACTTGCATTATGTGATGCGCTAGAAAGCATCCCTCCGTTTGACGACCCTAACAGGCGTTATACGTTGAACGGATCTTTTGCCAGCGGCAAATGCGGCGACTATTCGCGCATGCTGCAATATGTCATGGCCAATCTTGGTTATGAGGCTGCACTTACGCGCAACCGCCTTCCCGGTCCTGACCATATTGCCTTGCTGGTTAAAACCAATGATGGGGTGCAACTGGTGGACTGGACACAGTCGCAGTTTTTTGGCCACAGACATTTTCGCGGTAATTTTGATGAACTGGTAACATCGGTCATGGAGGATAAGCAGCTTACAGCCCGTGATCAAGCCGTTGAGGTTATCCAGCATTATTACGGTTTTTCCAGCCAGGAAGAGATGGAAGCCAAGTTTAAGGAACGCTATGTAAGCCAGCCTCGCGCTGCGGAAAACATATATGCCTCACGCTGGATGGCAACCACCGAGCGCATGGATCATGATCCGAATGATCCCCGGGAATTTGATTTTAACCGCGATGTCATGCCCAAGATCGGGCAATATGCCAATCAGGAGAAATCGGCCCAGGCACCTCAACGCAGCGACTGGGGCCAAATGGCGCTGGACGAAAAAGCGGCCTCTGCAAACCGCACGCGCTCAGGCCCCGGCAATTAAGCCATGGGCAGGCGAACTGGCCACCGCTTTATCACGTATTGGCATGCGTCCTGCCTTATAGGCAAGCCTGCCTGAGATCACCGCTGCCTTCATTGCCCCGGCCATTTGCACAGGGTTACCTGCCTCCGATAAAGCGGTGTTGAGCAGCACGCCGTCGCAGCCAAGTTCCATGGCGATGCAGGCATCCGAAGCCGTTCCAATCCCCGCATCCACAAGGACGGGCACTTTAAGAACTTCGATTATTGCCTTGATATTTTTAGGATTTTTGATTCCAAGGCCCGATCCGATCGGCGCCGCCAACGGCATCACCGCCACGCAGCCCACCTGCTCCAGCTGACGCGCTACGTCCAGGTTATCGGTGGTATAGGCCATGACCTCGAACCCCTCCTTGGCAAGAATCGCGGCAGCCTTAATGGTCTCCTGCTCGTCTGGATATAGGGTGTCTTTATTGCCAATCACTTCCAGTTTTACAAGTGTCCAGCCCCCCAGTTCACGCGCCAGACGCAAGGTGCGCACCGCTTCTTCGGCAGTATAGCAACCGGCGCTATTGGGGAGGTAGGTGTATTGCTTAGGATCGAGCGTCTCCTGAAGCGTCCCCTCGCCCTTGCTGGTAAGGTCCATGCGCCGCAGCGCCACGGTTACAATCTCAGCGCCGCTGGCCTCTACCACGGCTTTTGTCTGGGCCATGTCTTTATACTTACCGGTGCCTACCAGCAGGCGGGAATGGAAGCGTCGCCCCGCCAGGATAAAAGGATCATTGCTCAACAGATCAGCGGGCGTCATGGGTCAGCCGCCGCCAATAAAATGCACGATTTCGATAGCATCGCCATCGGACAGCACCACCTCGGCAAAGCGCGAGCGTGGAACGATTTCGCAGTTGCGTTCAATAGCCACCTGTTTGGGGTTCAAATCCAGCTTCTGCGCCAGCGCGAGCACGCTTAAAGAGCCCTCAAATTGCTGTAATTGCCCATTTACCTTGATCTGCATATCAAAACTGCTTGATTCCTAATGTAATTTTAACCGATTATGGGCTAAATTCACTTATTTACAATGCTTAAGAGGGCTGATTATGCCGACTTCCATATTGCTCGTCAATGGGCCGAACCTGAACATGCTGGGCACGCGTGAACCGCATATTTACGGCCATGAGACACTCAAAGACGTAGAAACTAAATGTAAGCAGGAAGCCAAGAAGCTGGGGCTCGCCCTGGAATGCTTCCAGTCGAACCATGAAGGCGAGATTATTGATAAAATTCAGGAAGCTGTAAAAAAGCATCAGGGCATTATCATCAATGCCGGTGCATATAGCCATACCTCCATTGCCATTATGGACGCGCTGCTGGCCTTCAAAGGGGCCATTATTGAGGTGCACCTGTCCAACCTGTTTACCCGCGAAGAGTTCCGTCATGGCTCCTATGTGTCGCTGGTGGCAAAAGGCATGATCTGCGGCCTGGGCAGCACCGGCTACCTGCTGGCCTTGTCGGCGATTGCCGATCTTACCAAGAAAAAAACCAAGTAACGGATAGCGCTATGTCTGCCATTACCGATAAAGAGTGGCTTGATCCCGATTACCACATACGAACAGGCGGTGATGCGGGTCAGCTGTGGCGTATAGGCCATCGCGGCGCATGCGGCCATGCACCGGAGAACACGCTGGCCTCCATGCGCAAAGCCATTGAGATGGGCGTGCACGGGTTTGAGTTCGATATCCAGATGAGTAAGGATGGCGAGCCAGTCGTGATCCATGACGCCACGCTGGAGCGCACCACTAACGGCCAGGGCGAGGTGTCGGATTACACATTTGACCAGTTGCAGCAATTTGAAGCAGGCAACGATAAGTTTTATGGCGAGCGCATCCCATCGCTGCGACAGGTCATGGACATGGTGGATAAACGCTGCCGCCTGTTCATTGAACTGAAATCCGATGATGCCACGGAACCTGTCGTCAAGATCCTGCGTCATTACACCAAAAACATGGGCTGGAATTATGAGCAGCTGTTTGTGTGCTCGTTTGACCACCTGCAACTGACGACCGTGCGCACGCTGGCTCCGTCTATCCGTACCTGCGCGCTGATTGCTGGTATTCCGGTAAGTTTAGCGGCCATTGCCGCCGAAGCGCATGCATGGGCGATCAATCCCTGCATCCACCATATCAACCAGGGGCTGGTGGACGATGCGCACAGGCGCGGCCTTCGCGTTATCACCTGGACGGCCAACCACCCTGCTGACATTGCCAAGGCCAAGAAGCTTGGCGTCGACGGCATCATCAGCGATTTTCCCGACCGCATCTGATGCAGCAGGAACTGACGCCGGAACTGCTGCTGGCTGCGTATGCCGAAGGCTATTTCCCCATGGCAGACAGCCGCCATACGCAGGACATTGGCTGGTACAGCCCCGATCCGCGCGCCATTATTCCGCTGGAAGGGTTTCATATCCCGCGCAGCCTTGCCAAGCTGGTGCGCAAATCTCCCTTTACTGTGACGACCGATAAAGATTTCCGGCGGGTGATTTCGCAGTGCGCAACGCGCGAGGCTACATGGATCAATAACGAGATCATTGAACTATACTGCACACTGCATGAGATGGGGTTTGCCCATAGCGTCGAATGCTGGCATGGCAATGAACTTGCCGGAGGGCTCTACGGCGTAGCGCTCGGCAGCGCCTTTTTTGGCGAGAGCATGTTCACACGCATTGAAAATGCCAGCCGCATCGCACTGGTACACCTGGTTGCCATGCTGAACGCCAAAGGCTACCAGCTGCTGGATACTCAGTTTGTAAATGACCATCTCGTGCAATTCGGTGTTATCGAAATACCAAGAAAAGAATATTTAGAGAGGCTGGATGAAGCGGTGCACACGCCGCCTGCGTTAGCGTGGTA
>JAGVKI010000083.1 GCA_020050695.1 Alphaproteobacteria bacterium
AAGTTCGGCGAAGTCATTTACGGCGGCGTTGGCTCAGGCCTTTACGGTATGCTGGTATTTGTGCTGATCTGCGTATTTATCGCTGGCCTCATGGTTGGGCGCACGCCGGAATATCTGGGCAAGAAAATACAGGCGTTTGAAATCAAAATGGCATCGCTTGTGATTTTGGTGCCGTGCCTTACCGTGCTGTTTGCCACCGCACTGGCCGTGCTTACCGATGCCGGAAAAGCTGGGCCGCTCAATAGTGGGGCGCAAGGTTTCAGTGAAATAATCTACGCCTTTGCCTCTGCTGCCAACAATAATGGCAGCGCCTTTGCCGGTCTTACCGCAAATACGCCTTTTTATAACACGCTGCTGGGCCTTTGCATGTTGCTCGGGCGTTTCTGGGTGATGCTGCCGGTACTGGCCATTGCCGGTTCCCTGGCCGCTAAAAACAGCGTTCCCCCATCGGTGGGTACACTGCCTACCCATACGGCTTTATTCGTAGCCATGCTGGCAAGCATTGTGGTGATGGTGGGTGTACTGACCTTTGTGCCTGCACTGGCGCTTGGGCCCGTGGCAGAGCATCTCAATATGATTTCGGTTAAGTAGGAGCGCCCGCCATGCATAGTAATGCTAAAGAGTCCATTTTTGCTCATATGAGCCTGAGGAAGGCAATCACACAGTCCTTCGCTCGCCTTGAGATCAGCTACCAGTTACGCAATCCTGTGATGTTCGTGGTATTTGTCGGCGCCTTAATCACGAGCGGCATCTGGGGATTTCAAATGATAAAAGTTGGCGGCGAACCTTCCTGGTTTGTCGGTTCCATTAGCGCGTGGCTATGGTTTACCCTGCTATTTGCCAATTTCGCCGAAGCAGTGGCAGAGGGGAAAGGCAAAGCCCAGGCCGAGACACTCAAAAAAGCGCGCCGTGATGTGCAGGCGCGCAAGCTCGCTGGTCCTAAACGTGATGCATCCACGAAACTGATCGCAGCCAATGAGCTGCGCATGGGTGATTTTGTACTGGTTGAGGCCGGAGAATCCATTCCTGCCGACGGCCAGATCATTGATGGTGTAGCTTCGGTAGATGAAAGCGCCGTTACCGGCGAAAGCGCGCCGGTTATCCGCGAAAGCGGCGGCGACCATGATGCGGTAACCGGCGGCACGCGCGTGTTATCGGACTGGATTGTGGTGCGCGTTACTTCGAATCCCGGCGAATCTTTTTTAGATAGAATGATCATGCTGGTTGAAGGCGCCAAGCGTCAGAAAACACCCAATGAGATAGCGCTGTCCATCCTGCTTGCGGGCATGACCATTATATTCCTCGGTGCTTGCGCAACCTTGCTGCCATTTTCCATCTACAGTGTTGAGAAAGCAGGCCATGGCACCGTAGTTACCGTTACCATCCTGATCGCCCTTTTAGTGTGCCTTATTCCCACCACCATTGGCGGCTTGCTATCGGCTATCGGTATTTCAGGCATGCAGCGCATGATACGCGCTAATGTAATCGCCACCTCGGGCCGCGCCGTAGAAGCGGCAGGCGATGTCAGCGTATTGCTGCTCGATAAGACAGGCACCATTACCCTGGGTAACCGCCAGGCCGTAGAGTTTTACCCCGCCAAGGGCATTAGCGAATTACAATTAGCAGAAGCAGCCGAGCTGTCTTCGCTGGCCGATGACACGCCGGAAGGACGCTCTATCGTAGCGCTGGCACATGACAAATACCATGTCAAACCAACCGAGGCGTCCGCGTTAGAAGCAGAATTTGTTCCCTTCTCCGCCGAGCAGCGTATGAGCGGTGTCATGATGGGCGAGCGCAAGATATTCAAAGGCGCAGGCGATGCCATTCGCAAATATGTGGAAGCGCTTTCGGGGATGGTGCCTAACGAAACACAGGAGCGTACCAACGACATTGCCCGCTCAGGCGGTACGCCGCTTCTTGTATGCGATGGCCATACGGTGCTGGGGGTTATTTACCTCAAAGACATTATCAAGCCCGGCATTAAAGAGCGCCTCGATAGCCTACGCAAAATGGGGATCAAAAGCGTAATGATTACCGGCGATAATCCGCTAACTGCCGCCACCATTGCCGCTGAATCCGGCGTTGATGAATATATTGCCGAAGCAACACCGGAGAAGAAGCTAAGCTTTATACGCAAAATGCAGGAAGGCGGCCAGCTGGTTGCCATGGTCGGCGACGGCACGAACGATGCCCCTGCCCTGGCGCAGGCCGATGTGGCAGTGGCCATGAATACCGGCACGCAGGCCGCCAAGGAAGCCAGCAACATGGTGGATCTGGACTCCGACCCCACTAAACTGATTGAAATTGTAGAGATCGGAAAACAGCTGCTGATGACGCGTGGCAGTCTTACTACCTTTTCCATCGCCAATGACCTGGCTAAGTATTTTGCCATTATCCCTGCGGCGCTGGCTTCGACCTATCCGGCGCTTGCTGTACTGAACATCATGCATCTGGCGACACCGCAAAGTGCGATTCTGTCCGCCGTTATTTTCAATGCATTGATCATTATCGCCCTGATTCCGCTGGCACTTAAAGGGGTGAAATACCGCCCGGTTGGCGCGGCGGTGCTGCTGCGTCACAATATTATTGTGTATGGCATTGGCGGCGTGATCTCGCCCTTTATCGGCATAAAGCTTATCGACCTGCTGCTTGCCTCAGCCAATCTTGTGTAAGGAGATAGCTATGACATCGATACTACATCCCATTCGCCCGGCGCTTACCATGCTAGTGCTGTGCAGCGTACTGCTGGGCGGTATCTACCCAGCCTTTTGCAGCCTGATGATGTTTAACATGTTCCGCGCCCAATCTGAGGGCAGCCTGATTGTAAAAGATGGAGTGGTGGTAGGCTCTGAGCTGATAGGACAGAATTTCACCGGCCCTGGCTATTTCTGGGGGCGTTTATCGGCAACCACGCCTGCTTATAATGCCGCAGCATCCAGTGGCTCAAATCTCGGTACAAGCAATCCTGCTTTAATGACCGCAGTCAAAACACGCACCGATGCACTTGGGAATAGTTCGCCTATTCCGGTAGACCTTGCCACCGCCTCCGGCTCAGGCCTTGATCCGCAGATATCGCCTGCGGCAGCGCAATACCAGATTAAACGCGTTGCAAATGCACGTGGTATCAGTGAAGCAAGCTTGCGTAGAATGGTGGAGAAATATACCCAGCACCGCCAATTAGGCTTTTTGGGTGAGCCCCGCGTAAATGTGCTCAAACTCAATCTGGCGTTAGACGGCAAGTTCTGATGCACCAGTAATGTAATAAAATACCGTGTGTTAGATGCGCGTTTATGGTTACATGCGCCCATCATAGATATTTTATGCACCCAATGATTGCTCCATCTGCGAATAGACATGCTACCGCCTTTAATTATGCTGCGGCAGTACTGACGGTTATTATCTGCACATTGGTGGCATTGCTTTTCCGCCATCACATCGATCCTGTGAATTTGGCGATGATTTATCTGGTGGGTGTAGTGTTTACCGGCGCACGCTTCGGCAGATGGCCGTCCATTATTTCCTGCCTGCTCGCCGTAAGCAGCTTTAATTTTTTCTTTGTCGTACCCTATTACAGTTTTAGTGTTACCAACGAGAAATACTATATCACCTTTATCTTCCTGCTGATGGCCAGCCTGATTGTCAGTTCCGTTGCGGTAAAGCTTCGCCAGCAGACAGAAAATACATTGCGCCAGAACAGTGATCTGCAATCGCTTTATGAAGCCGCCAGCGCCTTTGCCTCCTGCCGTAACTATCAAATGATAGCAGACACAGCACTTGCCGCGATGGAATCAGTATTTGCAACCCGTGCAAGCCTGTGGCTACCTTCTGGCCCAAATGATCTCCAGCTTATTGGCGCATCCAAGGAAGCGGTCTGCGAAAGTGAGGCAGCACTGTGGGCTTACCAGCATAACCAGCCCAGCGGAATGCACACCCAGACATTGCCCGCAGCACAAAGCCATTATCTGCCGCTCACAGCACAGGATAAAACAGTTGCAGTGCTAGGGCTGGTGATTGCGCGTGAGCAGCTTCAATCGCCGCTTCTTGCTGCGTATGCCAGTATGATTGCCAATGCTGTAGCACGGGCCGATGCTTCCGGCGAAGCGCAGCAACACGCACTTGAAGCGGATCGTGAAAAGTTACGCAATACCCTTCTTTCCGCCGTGGGACATGATTTACGCACTCCCTTATCTTCCATTACCGGCGCAGCTTCAACGCTAGCACTGCAAGAAGGACTTTCTGAGCAATCCGCGTTGATGGCAACTTCTATCCAGAACGAAGCGACCCGCCTTAACAAGCTGGTTCACAATCTATTGGAAGTAACGCGGCTGGAAGCAGGAGTACTTTCGCTCAATCGCCAGCCCTATTTTATGGGTGAGCTGATTGGGGCGGCGCTTGAGCATTGCAAACCGGTGATAGGTAAACATAGA
>JAGVKI010000316.1 GCA_020050695.1 Alphaproteobacteria bacterium
CATCTGATTACTGCGGGAACGCTGGCTATAGTTATGCTGGGATGATGCTGGCCGACTAAACGATGTCCTGCAGCTAGCAGATTTAGCCAGGAACAAAGGGCTTTCCCTCCACCATGACGCGGGAGAACTTGTTTTTTAGATGATAGAAAATCACCTATTTATACGTATAGCTCTGGTTCGATGCGTTCGATTTTTCATCTAAATATGTGGCAGAATGGCTGGGGCTTTTTTTCACGCTCATTGACCTGCCAAGGACATAACCACCAATAGCCGCCGTAACGATCCCAGCACCTAAAAGCCACTTGGACATATTGGCATTGACTGTATTGGTAGACACCTCCAAGGTATGAAGGATAGGCTTATCTTTTACCTGCTGCCAGATGTTCTGCAACGTAGGTTCAGCAGCAACCCATTCGATGGATGGCTTAAGTTCCAGCCGCTGCATGATTTTTGCTTCCCACGCCCTCACGTCATTAAGCAACCCCGTCCATTCGGTCTGAGAAAGATTGCCATGCGCCCTTTTCATGAAAAGATTAATATCATCGACATTAAAACCCGATACCATGCCATACACCACGTCATTGGCTTGTTTATGAATGTCATGATCAAAAGCGATTTTGCTGATCGCTTCCGGATTCAATCTTTTTAATTCCTGGAATATCGCAGTGAGTTCTTCCTGCGCTACGGTATTCATGCACGAGGGTGACCATATTTTTTGCTGCAAGGACAAACGATCCATGCCAGGGGCACTGGAGAACACATAGCGCCCCGCAATTCCGGATAAACCATGCTTCTGCTCAAATAGAAGAGCAGGTTGTCCTAACGGATTCTCAGCAGACATAAAATCAATTCCCATTTGGCAATAAATCAAAGCTTATCGTTAGCTTAGCATATTGTGAAAAGGGTAAAAGCTACCGTTTTATGACAGCGCTGAAATTTATTAATTTATTGATATTAATAAATTTTATCCGATCCACCTTACAGGAAATCCTGTCATGTCAATCCAGGGGGTGTAGCACTATATAAAATTGATAAATGGTCGGGACGAGAGGATTTGAACCTCCGACCCCCAGTCCCCCAGACTGATGCGCTACCAGGCTGCGCTACGCCCCGACACAGGTAAGAGATTTCGTTTAATAAGATTTATGCACCAAGGCAAGTAAACTTTACTAAATCATGCACCGCGCGCAGTAGCGCTTGCACGCGAAGGAGTATCAAGTTCCGTCTGGCTGCCCGGTACACGCACCAGCGTTTTAAACGCGCCCTGCATGGCCTGCATGCCCGCCTCTATTTGCTCTGGCTGTAAGGTAAAGGCCATGCGGATATGCCCTTCCATGCCGCAATATTTTCCGTCCAGCGCCACTATCCCATTATCCAGCATAAAATCGCATACATCCTGCGAGGTTTTGAGCGTTTTACCATTTGGGGTACGCATGCCAAAACAACCGCTCACATCAGGAAAGGCAAAATAATTGCTATCGGGGGTGTGTACCTTGATTTGAGGAATGGCGCGAAGTCCGCTTATCATAATATCGCGGTTCTTTTTCACAAAATCGTCCAGTTCCGGCACATGGCTCTGGCCTACTTCATTGAGCAGGAACGCCGTTGCCGCCTGCCCCAGTACGTTAGCATGCGTTGCCCCGCTGGATTGCAGGTCGCGCATGGTTTTAACCAGTTCTTCCGGCCCAATGCCATAGCCAATGCGCAGGCCGGGCTTGCCGTATGACTTACCGATACCGTTTACCGTAAAGGTACGTTCGCGCATACCGGGCAAGGTCGCAAATGACGTGAGTTTATTGCCGCTGTAATTAAACAGTTCGAAGCATTCATCGGCAATGACCGCCGCCTTGGTAGGCTCGATCACTTTGGCAAAGGCTTCGAGTTCTTCTTTGGTGTATACCGCTCCGCCAGGATTTTGCGGGTTATTGATAATCACCGCTTTGGTTTTATCGGTGATCGCTGCTTTAAGCTTTTCCGGCGTTACCTTCATGCTTTCAGTATCGGGCTGAACAAATACCGGTGTACCGCCTTCACGTTTGATAAAGGATTCATAGCTGGGCCAGTACGGCGCGAATACCACCACCTCATCCCCCTTGTTCACCAGCACTTCGACTGCCTGCGAGAGAACCTCTTTACCGCCATTGCAGACAATCACTTCGCTGCGTTTGCCTGCTATGCTATTCTCACGCTTAAATTTAGCCAAAATAGCGTCGATGGTATCCACCTGCCCGCCAACAGCGCCAAACTCACCCAGCACCGCCTTGTGCAACACTTCATCGCTGCGCTGTTGCAGCGCTTCCGGCATAGCAAACTCTACCGCGCCAGTTACAAAATTATAGGATTCAAGCCCGCGCGCGGTACGATCGGCGATAACGGCTTTTGTTTTATGAATAGCGGCGCTCTCTAAGCGCTTTGCACGATCAGATAATTTATCGGAAAAAAAGGGCATATGTACTCCGGGCTTTGCTAAGGGCTGCACCCAGCGTTAATACGCATTAATCAATCTATCCGCAAATTAATAATTTGTGACAGGCCGCCACAGCAATACGGCTAATGGCTGCTAACATGCTCATCTGGCAGGATAACATTGCTAAGCTTGAGGGACTGGCGAAGATCACCCATGAGCCGCTCCAGCCCCGCGTTATCCATGGCTTCGCAGCGCGCCACCAGCATGGGCTGGGTATTGGACGCACGCAGCAACCACCAGCCATCGGCAGTATTAACGCGCATGCCATCCACATCGCTAAAGGACGCACCAGCGGCAGTCAGGCGCTCTTTGACCTCATCAATCACATTGAATTTGCGTAGGTCGTCACACGGGAAGCGTATTTCCGGCGTGTTGACGCGTTTTGGCAGCGCCTTACGCAGGTCGGAAAGCTTCTCCCCGGAGCGCGACAGCAAACCAATGATACGCACCGCCGCATAGAGCGCATCGTCGAAGCCGTAATATTTATCAGCAAAGAACAGATGCCCGCTCATCTCGCCCGCAAGCGGAGCGCCTGTTTCAGCCATTTTGGATTTAATTAGTGAGTGCCCGGTTTTCCACATCAGCGGCTTGCCGCCAAGACGTGCGATTTCTTCGAACAAAGCGCCGCTGGCCTTTACGTCAGCGATGATGGTGGCACCGGGTTTATCCTTCAGAATATCTGCGGCATACAACATCAAAAGCTGGTCGCCCCACAGGATATGCCCCTCATCATCCACCACACCGATACGGTCGCCATCGCCATCAAAGGCAATACCCGCATCGAGCTTTTTACTCAGCACCGTTTCAATAATCTGCTCCAGGTTTTCTGGCACCGTAGGATCCGGGTGATGCACGGGAAACGTACCGTCAATCTTGCTATTAAGAGCGATATGCTTTCCTTCAAGGCGTTTGCACAACACATCCATGACTTCGCCGGTTGCGCCGTTACCTGCGTCCCATGCAAGGTTCAGCGGCCTGGTGCCGTCATAGGCGGCCAGTAACTTGGCGACATATTCTTCAAATATATCCAGCTGCGCGCGCGCGCCTTTGCCGTCCACCAATTGATTGCTTTCCACTATCTGGCGCAGCGACTGAATCGCCTCTCCGTAGAATGCTTTATTATGGAATACGAATTTAAAGCCGTTATGGTCCGGCGGATTATGCGAGCCGGTAATCATGATACCGCCCGCGCATTGCTGGGTATAGGCGGTGTAATAGAGCATGGGCGTGGGGCCAAGGCCGATGTCACGCACATCAATGCCGCTATCGAGCAGGCCTTCGCATACGGCGTTAGCCATGTCTGGCGAACTTATCCTGCCATCGCGGCCAATACATACTGGGCCGGGTTTTCCGCTGGCGATCACCTTGGCAGCAAAGGCACGGCCAATATAATAGGCGTCTTCAGGAAATAATGTATGCCCTACAACACCACGAATATCATATTCGCGAAAGATGGTAGGGTTGAACGAATGGCTGCCAGCCTTCCGTTTATGTTGTTCTTCTGCCATATGCTAGGAAAGCCGTACGTTAGAGTTAGGGTGAAGCTGCCGGTGGCACCGCGGTTGCAGCCCCTGGCAATGCAGGTGGTGGGACTGGCTGGGTGGATTTGACGCGGCTAAGCTTTTCCGAATCCACTTTCCTCTGATCCGCAAACTGCACAGTGACCTGCTTGGCCTTTTTAGGGTCCATTTCAGCAAGGATAGGAGCCACTTTCTTCTCGGTCATCTTGTCGATCACCAGAAGCAATACCGGCATTTCCACTTCGTCGAAAATACGCGCGGCATCTTTAGGCTTCATGTTTTCGTAAATTTTAACCAGACTGCGAATTTTGGTGTCTTCTTTTTCATTATAGAGCGCAAGCATCGTCGATACTTCGGATTCCATTGCCTGGATCTGCACAATTTTGTCGTTCAGGCGTTTTTCCGTCGCACGCAGTACGTTTTCTTTCAGTTCAATATCTTTTTCCCAACGGTCCAGTTCATCGCGGCGGTCAGCAAGCTTTTGCAGCAATTCAATCTGCGTAGAGGAAAGATGGTCGTCAATCGTTTCGCCTGGTGTTTCGGATACGTTGGGATTTTTTTCTTCTTCTTTTTCACCATGACCAGCTTCAGCGCCGTGCTCACCTTCGGCAGGCTTTGCATCATGTGCCGCCTCGCCTTCTTTTTTCGCCGCAGCTTCTTTTGCAGCTTCCTTTTCCGCTGGCAGTTCTTTGGCAGGAGCCGGGGTCGTTTCCGCCTGCACACTGGTAATCAGCATTTCCTGCGACAGGGATTTGGTACCGCGCACGACATCTGTCACCTTAATGCCGGTAAATACCATTGCGACGATCATCGTTGTGGGAATTAAGCGTAAACGGGGCATTTTATCCTTTTACACCGGCTCTGATAATATCAAGCAGTTCCTGCTCCACCTTCGAGCGCGGACGCCCTTCCTGCTTGTCGGCGCCTGCAAAAGCCGGGCGGCTCCTGGGCGATGGCTCAGGTTTCACATCATCATAGTGGGCATGCTGGGTGTTGCGGTTACTCAAACGCTCAAGCACCGCTCCCAGCGATGCAGCTGTTTTTTCCTTGATGCCAGGACTTTTTTCCGGCTGCTTGCGCACAGCACCACTTGCTGCCATATGCAATGATTCGGGCAGTGACGGCTCTTCAGGTTCTTCCTCGCTTAGCCAGCTGTTATCGACCTGCGGCTCTGCTATCTTCTGCGACATAACCTTGTTGCGCGCACGGCCTACGGCCAGGCTTGCTTCCATCTGGTTTGCCAGCTTATTGCCTTTTTCGATCATAAAGGCGAGATCATCGAGAAGGAAATTAGCCTTATCGATACGCGTCTGCATATTCTCGCCGATTTTCTTGCTGGCGTTTTGCAGCGCCATGATGCTGTCGGACGCGCGCTGCGTGGACTCGTCGAAATGGCGCATGAGATTGGCAAGTTCGCCCTTGCTGTCCTGCAGTATCTGGATGCGCTTATTGAGCAACCAGCAATATGCTATGGTAGCCACAAGCAGCGCCACCATCAGGACATTTAATGCAAGGTTGGCTATCGCAGCCGTCATACTCAATCTTTCGTTTTACGCTTCACCGAACTATTTAGCGACACCGCAATCGAGTCCCCTACTTTGCCGAGCGTTGCGGTCGTAAGCTCAATACTGCCACAACGTAGTATTACATCTTCATCAGGTTCGCAATCAAGTAGCACGGTCTTGCCTACCTGGAATCCCATAACATCCTTTAATGTCATCATTTTAGGCGGAAGAATCGCTTCGATTTCAATTTCGGTGCTCTTGAGTTCCTTGCCCAGATGCTTTTCCCATACCGTGTCCTGGCCAAAATTTTCCCCCATGAACATTTGCAGCAGCAAATCACGGATGGGCTCGAGCGTAGTGTGAGGCAGCAATATCTCCACCATACCGCCACGATCATCCATCATATCCACGCGCAGGCGCACCAGCAGCGCCGGGTTACCCGGACGTGTGATGGTGGCAAAACGGGGATTGGTCTCTAAGCGGTCAAAATGGAACGTGGCCGGTGATAAAGGTTCAAACGCAGTACCCATATCCGTCAGCAGCACGTTGACCATGCGCTTTACGAGTTCCTGCTCAATGGTAGTGTACGGGCGTCCTTCCACACGGATTGGCTTATGTGATTTACGGCCACCGAGCAGAATATCCACCATGGAGTAGATCTGCGAACTATCGACGGTAACCATGCCGAAATTTTCCCATTCCACAGCGCGGAACACGATCAGCAACGCAGGCAGCGGTATGGAATTCAGGTAATCGTCAAAGCGGATACTGACCATGGATTCAAGGCTGACATCCACGTTTTCCGACGTAAAGTTACGCAATGATGTTGAAAGCTGGCGAACCAGGCGGTCAAACACCACCTCAAGCATTGGCAGCTTTTCATAGGCAGTGGTGGATTTGTCGAGAATGGCAAAAATGCCGTCGGTATTGCCTTTGCCATCGTCTTTTTAACGTCAAAGCCGAGCAGCGTATCAATTTCGTCCTGGTTAAGTACCCTGGCAGGTTCTTCCCCCTGCTGCTTATCACCCTCTTTGGCGTCAGCAGGCTGGTCTTCCGCATCGAGCATTTTTGCCCATTCTTCGGAAGCCGCGGCATCATCGGGTGCGGTGGTATCAGTTTCTGCCATAAATTCCTAGTATCCGTTCAATAGCTTATAACATATTACGCCTGCCGCTACAATGGCAACTTCGTAATTAGTGGATACTATAAGGGCAAAAGCCGTGCCAACACGCTATGATTCTTTGGATAAAGCCTTACTGGACAATGATTTCCTTGAACAGGACATCATTGATCTTCACCGGCGCCATGGTTTTATTGGCACGCAGCAGTAATTCTTCGCGCAGACGCTGCACACCGGCTGATCCAACCAAGTCACTTGAACGCAGTTCGCGCATGTAAGTGTTATATGCATCAAGCAGGCGCGGCATGTTTGCTTCGATGGACTTTACGTCCGCTTCATTGCCCAGTTCAAGTACAATGGTTGCCTTCAGGAAGCTGGTTTGCTTGCCGGTGGTATTCAGGTTGATCAGGAAGTCTGGCATAGTGAAAAACACAGGCTTGGCAAGTGGCTTTCCATCTTCGCCTACTTCTGCCGCCTCTTCATGTTCACCGCCGCCCAACAGGCCGCTGTAATATACGCCAACCGCTGCGCCAATAATTAACAGCAAACCGATAGCGCCAAAAATAACGAGTTTCTTTTTGGATTTTTGCGCAGGCGCGCTTTCCGCACCAGATACGTCGCCGCCTTCCGCCACACCAGCAGATGCAATTTCTTTTTCTTCTATATCGTCGGCATCGATTTCTTTTTCAAGCGGAGGAGACTTTGCCATAATTTTTAAATCCTAACCTAATCTTGTATTTTTTATACAGCTGCGAATATAACCTATGCTAGTAAAGTATGATTACATACTGCTATATTTTTTATGTCTGATACGA
>JAGVKI010000266.1 GCA_020050695.1 Alphaproteobacteria bacterium
AGGTCTTCTGGTTTTGCGCCGGTGCCAGCGGTGTAAAGGGGAGGGTGTTCAACCAGCCATACCATCTCTGGCATGCCACCATCCTGTATGGCTTGCACGCGCTGCTCCATGGCGCGCACGCCATCATCATAACCGACCAGCGAAGATGAGGTGGCCCATTCAAAAGCGGGTGGAATGGATTTAGGGGCGGATTGCATGGAAGCTATCAGGTGATCTGTATCGTGCCGCCGCTGCCCGGCAGGCTGCTGCCGAGGCGAATAGTGTTCTGGTCGCTCTGCACGCCTTGCTGGCGGGAAAGGGAGGGATCCACTGCATTTCCTGCTGCTGCAAGCACGTGATCGGGCAGGCTGGGTGCTGCCGCGCCTTGCTTGCGTCCTGGCTGTTGCTGCGGGCCATTTAACTGCTGCTGGAAACGTTCTATCTGCTGCACTTCATCAGGCGCGGTAAGGCTTCTGCCGCTTTTGGCTCCTTTACGGGAGCCTTCAAGGGCTTCGCTTAGCGCTGTATTCAGGTTGCGCATCGCTTCCTGATCGCTTGGGTTGCGTTCTGCTGTGCGTGCAGCTGTTGCAAGCTTCGCCATCAGCTTGCGGCTTTCCGGATTATCTGAACCTTTGCTGAACCGTTCCGCTTGCGTAGCAAGACGGCCAATCGATTCCTGCTGCTGCTCAAACTTTACGCCCGGATCAACGGCTGGCGGTACATCATTACGCGGCTCAGGCACATTACGGGGCTCTGGGGCTTTCCAGTTAACGCGGGAAATACGATCAACATTGCGCGTGGTGCTGGTCATGATGCTGGCAATATCCCCGGCTACTTGCTTCACTTCCGGATTATCACGGCTTATACGCTCAAGATTGGTACGTTCAGTTTCTACAATGTTACGGAAATCCTGGAGTTCCTGCTGGGTATGCTTACCCTCTTTGAATGCTTGTGCGGCTGTATTGATACGGTCGTAGGATTCATGCAATGCCTTTTGGCCGGGGGTAGGCTCTTGGCCTTTGCGTATGATCGGTAACAGCCCGTCTATGTTTCTAATGCGGTCGGCTTCCATGCCAATCATATCTTGCTGGACGGCGCTAAGCTGCGCTTTCGGATCGCGCTGTTCAAAAGGAACATTCGGCCCAGTTCCCGCTGGTAACGGTGCAGGGCGGGCAGGCTTTGGAGCAGGCTGTGCGGGCGCAGTGACTGCCGGAGCAGCGATCCCAAGCTTTTGCGCTATCTGCTGCAGTGTGTCGGCGCCAGAAAGAGTGAAGACAACTTCGTTGTTAGGGCGCACAATATCGATACCCGGCGCGCCAGGCTCCACAGCGATATTACGGATTTGCGCATTGGCGCGAAAGCCCATGACGGCTTGCGTTGGCGCGAAGCGCTCATCTTCATCGCCTCCGCCAAAACTCAAGGTGGGGCGTGCGAGTGTGGTGTTGGTCGTTTGCACTGTGGCGGAACGCTTACTTTCTTTTGCTAAAATAAACGGGCCATTATCAATGCGCAGATTTTCGTTTGTGTTGACCTGCACGCGGGGCGCAAAATCAATATTGGCAGGAATATCGAGGGAGGTGTTTTTGCCAGTGCCTTCAATGATAAGCGGGGTGTCGCGGTCAACACGGCCTTCGAGAAGTCCCTGGTCAACGCCATTGCGGATCAGGCGCGCTGCATACTTGCCACCTTGCTGGCGCTCAAGCACTATGCGATCATTTTCCTTAAGCGCTATTTTTACCGGTTCTGCCATGTAATCCTGATATAAAACGAGCCATTATAAAGCACGTAATCATTATAATATAAAAATTTATGAGAAACATGACATATTGATTACATTTTAAATCATTGATATATATGAATTATAATAAAATTTTTGATATGGATTGCTTGTGGGTAGCCCTCAGGTAATGCTTGCCAAACGCTGAATATTTGCTAGATATTCACCCTCTTTTTTTTCTGATATGTGCGGTCATGGCGGAATTGGTAGACGCGCAACGTTGAGGTCGTTGTTCCGAAAGGGGTGGAAGTTCGAGTCTTCTTGACCGCACCAAATATCAGAAATAGCCGTGGAATCCCGGCGTTACCTCCTCTGTGAGTTCCTCGAACTTCGCAATGCTATTTTCTAAACATCAAATGAGATGATTCTTCCCACGGGTATTGCAGTGCCAGCTGGTAAGCGCTTTCGCGCATGCGTGCATAGGCATCAGCACGTAACTCGCAGGCTGCTGTAATTGCCTCCGCAAGCCCGTTTGGATTCTCTGAATCGTACAGGAATGCATTTTCTGATGTCAGAATAGCCTTAAAGTGCCCATAGTTTGGGGCAATGACCGGAGTGCCGCATGAAAGGGAATATAGCATAACCCCTGACGTCAAAGATCGCGTATAAGGCAGTACAGTAAAATGGGATGTGCGCACAAAACGGAAAAATTCTGTTTCGGATAAAATTTCTGCCTTTGCATGCAGCATCACTCTTGGGGATGCAGGCTGTACTAGATCTATTTTCTTGAGGCCAGCAATGACCAGCTGAGCCTTCTGAGGTATCCTGCCTTCTGTATGAAATAGTTCGATGAGCGGCTCAAGACCTTTGTATTTTCGTAGCATGCCGCCTGCAAAAAAACGCATGGTGTCCATGGCGGCAGGAGCGGGAATGCCGGCCATATAAGGGGTTGTTCGTTTCAGGTAATTACCATGCGGGGCAACAATAAGTTTCTCTTCCGCTATGGGGTAATAGTTCTTTATGAATTCTACAGCGCCCTGGTAATGCACATGGATGTGATCAACCTGATTAGCCAGTTTAATATAAAATTGGATTTCTGCCTGTGGGTCCGGTGCATCATGTGAAATGGCATTATGCAATGTCCATATAACGCACACGCCCTTTTTCTGTAACAGCCGTATGCCACAAAGAAATTTTTCCTGATTTTGTTCAGATGAAAATAGTTTCGTATAAAACCAGTGCTGATGGTAAAACCATCGCTTTTTTGAAAAAAATGGCAGGCACCACATGATCAATTTAAATGGCATAAAAACGGCTATAGTCCCTTTGGGTAGGGAACTATACAGAAGCCGCTGGTACTCATTTCTATAGTTCAGAGGGCTGAAGAAAATGATGGTGTCCGGTTTAGCAAAGGCAATGCGGTATATGCAGCCTAATTGCCATAGAACTGTTCTGGCAAGAGGGCGGGTAAATCCAAAAAATTGTTCAAAATGCACAATAATAACAATCCGGTAGAATAAGATTATTTGTTTTCTGGAGCACCTACAGCGCCGATTCCGCCTACGCTTCCAATGGCGCTGCCTGTATCCTCTTCATCTTGGGATTCGTCCTCCGCGGGTGCTGCTTTTATTGCTGCGGCGGGTTGCTCCGGCATATCTTCATCAGGAGGGCTCAGTACTTCAGGTGCGCCAATTGCGCCAATGCCACCAATGGCTTCGGGCGTTTCCACATCTGGTGCCAGTGAGCCGCCGGTGGTTTCCTCAATAGGCATATTGGGGGAAGCAGGTATACCGCCAACATTACCAATGCCGCCTTCATTCTTTTTGGGAGCGGGTAGTTTGGGGATAACTCTTTTTTCCTCCGTTCCAGGAGGGTGCAGTGCATTCCACACATCTAAAAAATTGCGCGATTGCCTGCTGAAATGGCCGGGTGTTTTTGCAGGCACACTACCATCCTGCATAATATCAAATATCGGGCGACCTTCCTGCGCAAGCGCCAGATGAGGCGTGGATGCAATCAATAAGGCCGCTGTGGATATAAGATTACGCATATTGGCTTGTACCTTTATATAGGTACAATCACCTGATCAGGCGAATATTTTCAAGGACCTTTGCATCTTTGGCGGAGGTGTCTTCAAACGTGAATTCCGCATCGTCATCGCTATCAATTTTGTCGGTGCGTTTGCATTTGCCATCCAGGTACGCGCCATCTTCAATGGTGAGCGCTTCATGCATGATGATGCCTTCTACATGGCACGATGCGTAAAGATGCACGGTTTTAGCGCGGATCAGGCCCTTAACCTTACCATATACGGAAACAGAATTGGCCAGGATTTCACCTTTGATAAACGCATTGTTGCGAACCACCAGTGTATCGCAGCGTATGTTGCCATCAAGCTTGCCGTCGAAATCTACGGTGCCTTCGCTTACCACATTACCAAGCATGTGAATGTCTTTGGCTATAACCGAGGGAGCATGTTCCTTCTTGGTAACGGACACGTTACTGCCGACCGGGCGCGTGGTATTATTCTTGTGGAACATAATTGCCTGCCTCTATGAATTTAAGTGGGTTCATGGGATGATCGTGGTAGCGTACTTCGTAATGCAGGTGAGGGCCGGTGCTGCGGCCAGTCGTGCCTTCATAGCCGATCAGGTCACCTTTATTGATAGGCGCGCCTTCTTTAACGGCAACAGAACTCATATGGCCGTAGCGTGTGGTAATGCCGTAGCCATGGTCAATGTCCACCGCGTTGCCATAAGCGCCATTTGGCCCTGCGGCAACCACTTTACCATTCGCCGGGGCGTATATTTTAGTGCCGACACCATCAGGACCGGTCAGGTCAATGCCCGCATGGAAAGCGAGGTGGCCATTGAACGGGTCAATACGGTGGCCGAAAGAACTTTGCGCATCAGCGTTAGGGATGGGTTTTCCCAGTGGTAGGTTGCTCATGATCTGGCGAAGCGTTGAAAGCTTATCAAGGCTATCAAACATTTCTTCTGCCTGCGGCCACATCACCATGCTTTCGTCAGGGATATAAGGACCACCCTGTGACTTATCGCCAGAGGCGATTGCCTTGTCCGCATGCTGTTTTTTCAGGTCGCGCGCATTCAGGCCTGTCTGTTTGATGATGGATTCCAGTTCATCGATACGCTGTGATGTTTTGTCACGGATACGTTGCACGATTGCATCATTGGTATTGGTCAGTTCGATAACTTTATGCTCAAGCGTTGCGATGCGGGCAAAAAGTTTGTTGTTGGCGAGGGCCGATGGGGTAACCAGTGGCGCGCTTAAGGACGCGATTGCCGGGTCTTCGCTCATCGGGCGCGATGCGGTTGTTGGGGCAACGCGAAATACCGTGTTGAAGCTGCTTTGCACTTTAGCATTGGTAACGGAGCGCAGCGCCTGGGTGCGTTCTTTGATGACCGAACGGGCAGCAATGAAGTTGCCTGTGGAATAGGATGCCCAGATAATGCAGCTGACCAGCGTCATAATGAACGCAAACTGGATCCTGCCACTAATCGAGATATGTTTTACCTTGTGTTCGGAAACGATAATAAAATTGCGCTTATGAAACCAGCGCTCAAAAAATTCCGAACATCCTGCGGCGATAACGCCTATACGCATAATAACTCCCAAAGATACTTTTTTCGCAAAAGCAAACAGCAAAAACCGGGCCAACCCTGTTTTTGTGTTGCTGTTGTTTTTTTAGTTTGGCTTTGCTGCACTGCGCTCAAGCACTGCGGCAAAAAAACCATCTACCCCGTCTTCATGCGGGGTAATACTTAAGTACGACACCGGGTCGGTATCGCCTGAAGTGCTATTTTTATCCCATATTTTTTGGGCGCAGACAACCTTGAATTCGCTTAAATTTTTGTCAGAATCCTTTACGTTTCTTAAGAATTCTTCGACCTGCATCTCGTTTTCTTCCTTGAAGATGGAGCAGGTGGCGTAGATAAGTCTTCCGCCTGGTTTAACCAGCCTGGCTGCGCGTTGCAGGATTGATTTCTGTACCGAAACGACTTCTGCCAGGTCGGTGGGACTAAAGCGCCATTTCAAGTCGGGATTACGCCGCCATGTGCCGCTGCCGCTGCAAGGGGCGTCGACCAGCACGCGGTCAGCCGATTCTTTATGGCGCTTAATAAATGGGTCGTTTTCCGATTCAATGACGTGCGTCTGCACATTATCGACACCAGCACGGCGCAGGCGCAGCGCAATCTGGCTAAGGCGTTTTTCTGAAATGTCCCACGCTAAAATGCGCCCTTTATTCTGCATGGAAGCGGCAATGGCCAGGGTTTTACCGCCAGCACCCGCGCAAAAATCAATCACGCGCTGGCCGGGCTGTGCATCCACCAGCTGCGCCAGCATTTGCGAGCCTTCGTCCTGCACTTCAAAATGGCCCTGCTGAAATAGCGCAGACGTAAAGACGGGCATGCGTTTAGGCAGGCGCAGCGCGGTTGGGCAGAGTTTGGTGATTTCGGTCTCGAAACCTTCTTTTGCTAGGTCCCTCTGTAGTTTTTCACGGGTGGTTTTAAGGGTGTTGACACGCAGGTCGGTGGGGGCCTGCTCGCTTAAGCTGCGCAGTGCGCTTTCAAACTGGCTGCCGAAGCTGCGGCGTAAATGGTCGTCGCACCATGCCGGATAGTTCAGCCGAACATGATCAGGCATTTCGGGATGTTCCAGTTCGTGGCGTATCAGCGTATCGACCATCTGCTGTTCATACTCATCGAGCGGGTGCGGGGAGTACTGGCTGTCCTTGCTGAGGCTGGCATTATATTCGCGCCTGAAGACCAGTGCTGCAAATACGAAGCTGCGGCCATGGATACGCTGGTTGGTACGCTCCAGCCACCATTCCAGCGATGCCTTGTGGCGCAGTATCCAATAGTAGAGTTCGCCGACAAAGGCGCGGTCTTTCGAGCCGATATAGCGGTGTGTCTTGAAATAATTATCCAGCAGCTTGTCAGCGGGAA
>JAGVKI010000090.1 GCA_020050695.1 Alphaproteobacteria bacterium
CGTGTGCTCTTCCGATCTAGGACGTATGGTCGGGCTGGTCAGCAATACTGGAAGTTCACCCTGCATGGCGAACTTATCGAAGGTGCTGCGGACATTGGTAATGAATTCCTGGATACGGCTTGGAGCCATGGAAAGCACGCGTTCTTCACCCACAAGCGTGAGCGCTTCGACAAAAGTCTGCTCCCAGCCAGGCGAGAGTGCCACAATCGGGATATAGCCGCCTTCGCTGGTGTTGGTATGGCTGATCTGGCGGGCGAGGCGCATGCGTACATGTTCGGTGATAACGCTGGTATTGCTGCTTGTGCGGGACGCTTCGGCGATGGCTTCGATAATGGTTGAAAGATCACGTATCGAAACGGTTTCCTTAAGCAGGTTCTGCAGAACGCGCTGCACACCGCCCACGCTGATCTGCGAAGGAATGGTCTCGGAGATAAGCTTCTGCTGCGTTTTGCCCAGATCGTCGAGCAGTTTCTGGGTTTCGGCGTAGGACAGCAGTTCGGCCATGTTGTCCTTGATGATTTCGGTCAGATGCGTGGTGATAACGGTTGGCGGATCAACCACGGTATAGTTGTTGAACAGCGCTTCCTCGCGGTACTGCTCGCCAATCCACATGGCAGGCAGGCCGAAGGTCGGCTCGGTGGTTTCTTCGCCGGGCAGGTTGATCTTGTTGCCGCTTGGGTTCATGACCAGCAGCATGTCTGGGCGAATGTCGCCGCGGCCTGATTCGATTTCCTTTACCTTCACCACGTAGGTGTTAGGCGGCAGCTGCATATTGTCCTGGATACGTACCGCAGGAATGACAAAGCCCAGTTCGCGCGCCATTTGTTTGCGCAGCGCCTTGATTTGCTCGGTGAGGCGGTGGCCCTTCTGGTAATTGATAAGCGGCAGGAGGCCGTAACCCAGTTCCAGGCGCAGGGAATCGATCTGCAGGAAATCGCCGGGCTGTTCTTCGGTCTTGGGCGCGCCGTCTGCTGGCGTTGGGCCTTCAAGCTGTTTGACGGCATTTTGTTTTGTTCCTGGTATGGGCGCGCCCGTTGCATCGCGCTGCGGCGGGTTCTTAAACATGCGCCAGCTGGCATAGCCTGTAGCCGCAGCCAGTATCACAAAAGGTGCAGCAGGCATGCCCGGCAGCAGGGCCAGTATACCCAGGAAGCCGCTGGTTACACCCAGTGCTGCCGGGTGGCGGCCAAGCTGGTCAAGCACTGCCTTTTCCGCAGAACCGGCAACGCCGGATTTGGTCACCAGGATACCGGCGGCGGTTGATATGATGAGGGCAGGCACCTGCGAAATCAATCCGTCACCGATGGTAAGCGCGGTATAGGTATGCACTGCCTCAGAGAAGCTGAGATCGTTTTGCACTACGCCGATGATGATGCCTGCGATAAAGTTGATGAAGGTAATCAGCAAACCGGCAATCGCATCACCGCGCACGAACTTGCTTGCACCATCCATGGAGCCGAAGAAGTTACTTTCGTCTTCGAGTTCCTTGCGGCGTGCCTTGGCGACGTCTTCGGTAACCAGGCCTGCCGATAAATCGGCATCAATTGCCATCTGTTTGCCTGGCATGGCATCTAACGAGAAACGTGCCGATACTTCGGCGATACGGCCGGAACCTTTGGTGATAACCACGAAGTTCACAATGGTGAGAATACCGAAGATAATCGCGCCGATCACCACGTCACCGCCCATTACAAACTCGCCGAAGGCTTCGATCACGTGACCGGCAGCGGCTGTGCCTTCATGGCCTTTACTAAGGATAAGTCGTGTGGATGCAATGTTAAGGGATAGCCTTAACATGGTAACGATCAGCAGTATGGTAGGGAACGAACTCAGGTGCAGCGGTTTTTCTACGAACAATACCGTCATCAACACGATAACCGAGCAGGTAAGCGAAAGCGCTAGCATCAGATCCAGCAGCATAGGCGGCAGCGGCATGACCAGTACGGTCAGGATGCAGATAATGCCGATAGCAAAGAAAATATCGCGGCGGCCAAGTGCGCTGAGTAATGTCAGGCGCAGCGAACTCATGTTAATGCCGGACGGGGATGCTGTTGCTGCCTCGGCCATGGGTTACCTCATTCCGTTCCAGTCGGTGGTGGCGGGATAGGGGCTCCTTGTTCACTATATTGTTTGAGCTTGTTACGAAGTGTGCGAATCGAAATGCCCAGGATATTGGCCGCATGGGTGCGGTTGCCAAGGCAGTGATTGAGTGTGTCCAGGATCAGTTCCTGTTCTACGGAATCAACGGTGCGCCCTACCAGCCCGCCAGTATTATTGGCAGATGGCGCCGCCATGGTGCGAGATTGCCCGCCGCCTGAGGCAACAGCCTGCTCCGGTACGCCTTGCAGGAAAATGGCGTCTGGTTCGATGGTAGCGCCGTTTGCCAGCAATACGCTGCGGTGCATGGTGTTTTCGAGTTCACGCACGTTACCCTGCCACGCATACTGCGTCAGCTTATTGATGGCGCTATCGGATAACTTACGTGCAGGAATGCCGTTTGCCTTGGAGTATTTCTCAATGAAATATTCCGCCAGCGGCTGGATGTCTTCCTTGCGCTCACGAAGCGACGGGATATTCAGCGGGATAACATTCAGGCGGAAATACAGATCTTCGCGGAAGGTACCTTTTTTCACCACGTCCTGCATGTCGCGGTTTGAGGTGGCCAGTACGCGGATATTGACCTTTACCGGCTTGCTGCCACCAATACGGTCGACTTCACGTTCCTGCAGTACGCGCAGCAGTTTAGACTGCAGGCGCAGGTCCATTTCGCTGATTTCATCGAGCAGGATGGTGCCGCCATCTGCTTCTTCAAACTTGCCGATACGGCGAGCGACAGCGCCGGTAAATGCGCCTTTCTCATAGCCGAACAATTCGGATTCCAGCAGGTTTTCTGGGATAGCGGCGCAGTTGACTGAGATCATGGTGCCTGAGGCGCGCTTGCTTTTTTTATGTATATAACGGGCGATCACTTCTTTGCCGGTGCCCGATTCGCCGGTGATCATGACGCTGGCGTCGCTTGGCGCGATCTGGTCGGCCATCGCGATAACCTTGCTCATGGCGGCGGAGGCGAAAATAAGCGACTGGGTTTCTTCGGTGATGGCTTCGAGTACTGCGGCAATCAGTTCTTCATTAGGGGGCAGGGGGATATATTCCTTGGCGCCGGAGCGAATGGCTTTTACCGCTGCGTCCTTGTCGTTATGAACGCCACATGCAATCACAGGCATATTGAAGCGTTCACGCATCAGCAGCGTTACCAGCTTTTCAATATCTTCGCGTACCTCAATCATGATGAGGTCAGCGCCCTGGCCATCACGCAGGGCAACCATAGCGCCTTCAATATCGGCCACATGGGCCACTTTAGCGCCACGCGAACGTGCGATGGCACTGGCCGTACCGATTTGTCCGTATAGATCACCTATAATAAGTAAACGCATTATTAGTCCTTAGTGCTTATCACTCTTAATAATTTCCGTCATGGTCACGCCGATGCGGTCTTCTACAACCACCACCTCGCCGCGGGCTACCAGACGATTGTTAACAAATATATCAATAGGCTCCCCGACCTTTTTGTCCAGTTCAATTACAGCGCCACGGCCAAGTTTCAGCAACTGGCTTACCTGCATGCTGGTGCGGCCCAGAATAACCGTAATCTGTACGGGGATGTCGTAAACATTCTCAAGGCTAAGGTTTTCACCTGCTGCCATGGTATCGGATGTATCTGCCATAACTTACTCCTTATTATCCAAAGATGGTTTTTCTACAGGTAAATCAGCCTGCATATCGTCGAGGTGTGCGTTGGTGTCACGCTTTGCGGAGACCACCATATTCTCCGTTGCGTCTTCAACCTGCTGCCAGATTGCGTCTGTTTTGCGTTCCATAACGCCGTGCTTCCATTCCACGCGGCAATCTGCCAGCGGCATGTCGGGATCGCGCAGGATAATAATATCATTGCCTGCCTGCAGGCGGTCGGTAAGTATCTGCAGCTGTTTTGCCAGCAAATCGCCCATGCTTTCATGCACAGTGATGGTGAGTTTGGGTTCTTTGATCATGCTTTCACACGCCGAAAGCACCATGGCCTGCACAATTTCAGGGGCGTTTTGTTCTAGCGCCGCGCCCGCAACCTTGCGCGCAATGGCAAGGGCTACTTGCGGCATCTGGGTGGTGAGGTCGAGCGCCATCTGACGGTACTGCTCAAAAAGCGGAGTAATGGTGCGCACAAAGCCTTCCACATGTTCGAGCAGCTTTTGTTCGCGCTCCACAGCTGCAGCATCGCCCTGTTTCTTGCCGTCTTCCATACCTTCCTGGAAGCCGCGCTGATAGCCGCGCAGTTCGGCGGCGCGCATTTCATCCTCGCTGAAGGTAGGGGCAGGTGGTGGTGGCGGCGGCGGCGGCGGTGGTGCTTCCTGCTGCGCTGCTTTTTGTGCTTTGACTACATTTTTACGGAATGCAGCCTGATCGCCGTTGTCGTTTACGACATCGCCGCTGCTGAACTCCCTGAAATCAAAGCGCTGAACGTGCATAACTGATTTCCCTTGTTAGTAAATAAGCTGATCGTCTTCGCTGTCGCCAGCGATAATGATTTCGCCTTTGCTTGCCAGGTCTTTGGCGATGCCGACGATATACATCTGCGCTTCGTCC
>JAGVKI010000138.1 GCA_020050695.1 Alphaproteobacteria bacterium
AGCTTGGCGGCCATGAAGAACTGATTGAACACCTTGGCAGTGCTATCAAACCAGACTGCGGCCTGCTGGCGCGTGACGGTAATTTCATTGCGGCAGGATATAACGCGGCGCTTGATGAAATGCGCGGGCTTCGCGATGAAGGCAAGCGCGTGATTGCCGCGCTTCAGCAAAAATATATCGAGCAGACCGGTATCAATACGCTCAAAATCCGCTTCAATAATGTGCTGGGTTATTACATTGAAATTACGCAGGCGCACCAGAGCAAAGTGACGCCGGATTTCATTCACCGCCAGACATTGGTGGGCAACTTACGCTACACCACGGTGGAACTTTCCGAACTCGAACGCAAGATTGGCGAAGCGGCAGATAAAGCGCTTAAAACCGAACTGGAATTGTTTGCTGATTTGCTGGCGCTGATCCAGAAAGACCAGATGCGCATTGTGGCAACGGCGCGTGCGCTGGCAGCGGCTGACGCATTTGCAGGCCTTGCCGAACTTGCGCTTTTGCGCCGCTATGTGCGCCCCACGGTCGATAGCAGCATGGCGTTTGATATTAAAGGCGGACGCCACCCGGTGGTGGAAGCAAGCCTGGCCAAATCCACCCGCGAGCCGTTTATTGCCAATGATTGCAGCCTTGCAGACAGCCAGCGCCTGTGGCTGCTTACCGGCCCGAACATGGCGGGTAAATCGACATTCCTGCGCCAGAATGCGCTGATTGCAATCCTCGCGCAGATGGGCTCATTCGTGCCTGCCGAGGCGGCGCATATCGGCATGGTCGACCGCTTGTTTTCACGCGTGGGCGCAGCCGACGACCTGGCGCGCGGACGCTCCACTTTCATGGTGGAGATGGTGGAAACCGCTACCATCATGCATCAGGCGACGCAGCGCTCTTTTGTGATTCTTGATGAAATTGGCCGTGGCACGGCGACGTTTGACGGTCTTTCCATTGCCTGGGCGGTGATTGAGTTTTTACATAACCAGACGGGGTGTCGCACACTCTTTGCCACGCATTACCATGAACTGACGGGCCTGACCGATAGCTTGTCTTCGCTTTCCTGCCACACCATGAAGGTGAAGGAATGGAAAGGTGATCTGATCTTCCTGCATGAAGTAGGGGCAGGGGCGGCGGATCGCTCCTACGGTATCCATGTGGCAAAACTTGCAGGACTTCCGGCAGCGGTGATTAGCCGCGCGGCGGATATTCTGCACCAGTTGGAGCAGCAGCAGGTGGGGGCATCAGCGCTGCCTGCATCGCTACCCTTATTTTCCTATTCAGCGGCCGCGCCCCAGCCAGTAGCCGATCCCAAAGCAGAGGCGGTTATGGCGCAACTTAAGGCCGTATCGCCCGATAACCTGACGGCCCGCCAGGCGCTGGAGTTGCTCTATAAAATTAAGGAACTGGCTGAATAATAATATAAATAATATTATACACATTAAATATGGTTATTTTTCTGGAATTACCATTTTTCTATAGTAAAATACGCGCTTCTACTTATCATATACGTACAAGAGCCGCATAATGGCCAACCCACTTCTAAAGGATATTCGCATGACCGTTTCTATACCGCTGCTGCAATTGCCGCATGGCAAAGACCTTCCGCTTCCTGAATATGCAACCTCGCAAAGCGCAGGGGTAGACCTGATGGCGGCGATTGAGGGTGAACTGGTAGTAAAGCCCATGCAGCGTGTACTGGTGCCTACCGGTATTGCGATTGCGCTTCCGGGTGATTTTGAAGCGCAGGTACGTCCGCGCTCAGGACTGGCATTTAAAAACGGTATCAGCGTGCTCAACACCCCCGGCACCATTGATGCGGATTATCGCGGCGAGATCAAAGTGCTGCTGATCAATTTTGGTCAGGAAGATTTTGTGATTACCCGCGGCATGCGCATCGCGCAGATGGTGGTGGCACCGGTCACCCAGGTGGGCTTCAGCAGCGTTGAATCGCTTGATGAAACGCAGCGCAGCGCAGGCGGTTTTGGCTCCACGGGCGTAAAAGCAAAAGTTGCCAGCGCGTAATCATGCTGCCACGAAAATTATTCTACGCGGTTGAGGCGGTGCTATACATCGCCTATAACGCAGGGCGTGGCCCTATCAGCAGCCGTGACATCGCAGGCAAACAGGGGCTTCCCCCCCGCTATCTGGAGCAGCTGATGCAGCGCCTGGTGCGCGGCGGTGTACTGCGCGGTGTGCGCGGTCCTCGCGGCGGATACTTGCTGGCGCGTGAGCGCAGGCGCATCACGGTCGGTGATATTTGTGAAATACTGAACGACGAAAAAGATGACCAGGACATCCAGGGCTATAACGGCACGCCGCTTGGCCAGCAGGTGGTGCATCCGGTATGGGATACGGCGCATCATAAAATGATGCAGCATCTTAAAGACATCAACCTCGCAGACCTCTGTGAGCAGGCGCTTGCCGGGCAGATCCGCAAGGATTCTGATGAGCGTATGGATTTTGCAATTTAACGTATTTAAACCAACGAAAGGAATGGCATTATGACCGCCTCCGCAATCAAACAAGCACCCGTGGAACTTGACCGCCCAGGCCGTGGCCGCATTTATGATAATATCCTGGCAACCATTGGCAATACGCCGCTGATCCGCCTGCACCGTCTGGCGCAGGAAGCAGGCTGCGTGGCTGATATTCTGGTGAAGGCTGAATTTTTCAACCCGCTGTCTTCGGTCAAAGACCGTATCGCCCTTTCCATGGTGGAAGCGGCAGAAGCAGCAGGCAAGATTACGCCCAAGACCGTGCTGGTGGAGCCAACATCAGGCAATACCGGTATTGCGTTGGCATTTGTGTGCGCCGCCAAGGGTTACCGCCTGATCCTGACCATGCCTGAGAGCATGTCGATTGAGCGCCGTAAGATGCTGAAGCAACTGGGCGCTGAACTTGAACTCACCCCTGCCTCTAAAGGCATGCGCGGCGCGATTGAACGTGCAGAAGAAATCATCGCCTCCAACCCGGATGCGCTGATGCCGCAGCAGTTTAAAAATGAATCCAACCCGGCTATTCACCGCCGCACCACCGCCGAAGAAATCTGGACGGATACGGCAGGCAAGGTGGATGTGTTTATTGCAGGCGTTGGCACCGGCGGTACGGTAACGGGCACGGGCAGCGCTCTCAAAGCCAAAAAGCCGGGCGTGAAAATCATCGCCGTTGAGCCGGAAGACAGCCCGGTGCTGTCCGGCGGCAAACCAGGCCCGCACAAGATTCAGGGCATTGGCGCGGGCTTCGTGCCTGACGTATTGCAGACCGATGTGATTGACGAGATTATCACCATCGGCAATGAAACCGCATTTAATGTGGCGCGCAAAATCGCAAAGCTTGAAGGTATACCGGTGGGTATCTCTTCCGGCGCTACGATTGCTGCTGCGCTTGAAGTAGGCGCGCGCCCGGAAATGAAAGGCAAGACCATTGTGGTGATTGCCGCATCAAGTGCGGAACGTTATTTGTCGACGGATCTCTTCTCCGAACAGCAGTGATCGATAAACCACAAACATCCTGTTCGCCTCTTGAGGAGAATGAGAGGTTGCGTCGGTATGCGCGCCATCTGGTGTTGCCTGAAATCGGGCAGGCGGGACAGGAAAAGCTGCTGGCATCGTCGGTGCTGGTGATTGGTGCCGGCGGTCTGGGCAGCGGTTCGCTGGCCTATCTGGCGGCGGCAGGTATCGGGCATCTGGGCATTGTAGAATATGACCGGGTGGAGCTGTCGAATTTGCAGCGCCAGATATTATTTGAAACGTCTGATATTGGGAGGCTCAAAGTAGAAGCCGCTGCCGACCGCATCAGCGAAATTAATGAGGATTGCCGGGTTACCCTATTGCCGCAGCGCCTTAAAGAGGCTAATGCAGGCGAACTGCTTGCCGGTTTTGACCTGGTGCTCGACGGCAGCGATAATTTTGCCACCCGCTTTGCGGTGGCAAAGGCAGCGGCAGCGGCGAAGATACCGCTTATTTCGGCTGCCATCAGCGGATTTTCCGGCCAGCTTTCCACCTTCAAACCTTATTTAGGAAAAGAGCATCCCTGCTATCGCTGTTTTGTGAGCGAACAGCCCGAGCGCGAAATCACTTGCGCGCAGGAAGGCATTGTCGGCCCGCTCGCGGGGATGATGGGCAGCATGCAGGCGCTGGAAGCCATCAAGGAACTGCTCGGCATTGGCCAGTCGCTTTCGGGGCATCTCCTGCTGGTGGATGCGCTCTCCTGGTCTATCCGTAAAACCACATTGCCGAAAGATCCTGCCTGCGCGTTTTGCAGCCCGGCTGCGCACGTATAATAATACGAAAGCCCCTTGCCAGAAGCGCTGTGCGCTATTACTCATTAACCTATGAAAAAACTGCCCTATATCATCGCATCGGTTTTATGCCTGCTGCTGGCTGCGCCTGATACTAACGCCGCTACGAGCACGGGGCTTCCTGTGCCGCGTTTTGTAGCGCTCAAGGCCGATGAGGTGAATGTACGCACCGGCCCTGGCACGCGCTATCCTATCCAGTGGGTGTATCATAAGCAGGGCATGCCGGTGGAAGTTGTCGAAGAATATGATGCGTGGCGCAAGATCCGCGATGTCGAAGGCACGACGGGCTGGGTGCATAAAGGCATGGTCGATGGTAAGCGCAATGCAATCATCACCGGCAAACAGCCGCAGATTGTGCGCATAGACGCCGATGACAGTTCCAAGCCCATTTTAAAAGTCGAACCAGACGTGATTGCGCGTATTGTGGAATGCTCGGTGGGCTGGTGCCGCATTCAGGTGTCTGGCCGCAAGGGCTGGATTGACAAGAAGCATCTGTGGGGCGTCTACCCCAAAGAAACAATCGAGTAATAAGTATTTGTAGTATATTGCTAATATTGGCATGGTAAAGCCTTGCCAGCCTTTTGTTTTTCAAGTACATCTATCGGTGATGGTTTCTTACCCCAAAAGGGTGGGAATAAAAGGGAATGCGGTAAGGGCGCTTTGTGCCTAAATCCGCAACTGCCCCCGCAACTGTAGGCGACGAATCACTGGTTTCGATACGCGGTCACTGGACTAGATCCGGGAAGGCCTGCCAGATGATGATGACCCGCAAGTCAGGAGACCTGCCATCGACGTGTCGCACACGCTTTAATCCACGGTCGGGGAAGGCCAGGAGAGAACGCAAAAGGCATTTGCCTGCTTGCTGTGACGGCACGAATTGAATGTAACTGACTTCAAGGAGTGTATCGACATGGCTGAACCTGCCACCCAAAATACTGGCCCTAATACTGATCCGGTTTTAGCGCCGCAAACAAATGTCATCGATTTATCGCTGTTTTCCACGCCGCAACGTACGATTCAGGCGCTGCGCAATTCCGGCGTTATCGTGAAGGACGAAGACCAGGGCGCGTTGCTTATGATAAAGCGCATCAACCATGGCGCGTTTGGTGATTACAGCCAGTCCTCCATGCCCGATGACCTGAAAAAGCAAATGAGCGACATGCAGGCGGATTTCCGAAAGAAGCTGCAGGGCATGCCGTATGACCAGCTGGTAAGCGGGGGGCACGTCAATAAGATGCTCGATGATTATCTTGGCCTGCTGGTGGCTGCCAGTGACAAGACACTCGATCACCTGAATAATGGTACGCTTACGGGCAAGGAAGAAACCGACCCTGTGCAGTTCAATGAACTTAAAAGCCATGAAGAAGCCAAGCGCAAGAAATACGCCGACGAACGCGCGTATTATGCGTCCAGCCCCGATATGATCAAATCGGCCGCCAGCCGTTTTGAAATGCTGGTAAAGGCGCAGGCCTATATGCCCATTGGCAAGATTGTGGCACTGTCGGGTACGGCGGGCTCTGATGCCGCGCTTGCTACCGACCTGGTGGATGATGTGCTGAGCGTCATTTCTGCGCGTGCGATCAAAACCATGCTGTCCAAATTTGCCGATGATGCAAGCCTGCAACGTTACCAGGCCGATCCGAAGGCTAATACCGTGCGTATCAAGGCGCTGGCGGAGACCATTGCCGGTGTGACCGAACCGCTTTCGGGCATACGCGATTTTGAAAAGGAAGCGCCGGAACTCGACCGCATCAATGCGCTCAAAACCCTGATGTCTGTGCAGCTTCATTCTGCCATCATGCAGGAGCGTGGGCCGCAGCAAAGCATTGCTATTGAGCGCGAAGCGCGCCTGCATGTGAAGGAATGCGCAGAAGTGGCTATGTCTCTGGCCTATGATTATATGGGTAATGGCCCAGCCGCAGGCGATAGCCGCGCCCAGGCGGTGCGTGCCAATCTGAAGGCGGAGATGGAGCGCGACAGCATCCGCTTGCTGCCGCCCGAAGAAGCCCGTCAGCGTGCAGCGCTGCTGGCGCGTAAATCAGCAGAAGATCTGTTGCAGGCCACCCATGGCGACGAGCAGCTTATTCGCCGCATAGATCGGAAGAG
>JAGVKI010000200.1 GCA_020050695.1 Alphaproteobacteria bacterium
CTACCGGTGTCAGCGCCGTCAGCAGCGCGATATGGCCGTTACCTATAGTGATATGCTCGGTGCGAAGCCCTGGAAGCTGGAAGGTGATTTCAGTGGTCTTGTCACCGCCGCCTAAAATCTTATACGCGCGTGAATTCGACGATGGTTTGTGGCTGGCCATTTTAAAGCCATAACCTACCGGCTCAAATTTTTTCTGCTTCACATGCATGGAGCGCTTGCTGCGCCACCACCAGGACTGATGCACAAACGGCCCGTGCGACGGGTCCATCAGACCAATAACCGCATGGTCAATATTGCAGGAAAATTCCACCGAATCGACCCATAGATAGCCTTTGGGCATTTCCACAGGCGCGCGCGGCACTTCCGGCAATTGTTCGGGCGCGCGTGTTTTGGGCGCCAGCACATAGACCCAGATCGCCCCATCAACTTCGCGGCAGGGATAGGACTGCGCCTTGATGCGCGATACATCCATCGTATCTTCCGGCGTCAGCGACGGAATCTTGGTGCATTTACCCTGAGCATTAAAACACCAGCCATGATAGCAGCACTCGATTTCATTGCCGTCAAAGCGTCCATACCGCAGCGGTATACCGCGATGCGGGCAGAAGTCACGCAGCGCAAATACTTCGCCGTCATTGGTACGGCCTAAAATCACCTGCTGGCCCAGCAGCGTTTTAGGCAGCAGCTTTCCTACCGCCAGCTGCCCGGAAGGCGCGGCGACATACCAGAGGTTATAAAGCAGTTCGCTATCGTTTTGCATAGCTGCATCAGTAGCGCGGCGGCGCGCTTACGTCAATCTGTCAGGCCGCCTGAGAAGCATTATGGGTAAAAAACCCGCCTGAAAGCCACTGGCCAAACCAGCTTTGCAGGTTGGCCACCACTTCCTCCATCATCTGGGGATTATCGCCCGTTACCTTATCCAAAGCAGTACCCACGGTCATACCCGACGCCAGCGCCTCCAGCAGCGCAAAGGCGGCAGGACTTACCACTGCACGCTTTACCTCGTTATTATGGCGGTAAATATACATGTATTCTGCCGATGCTTCAGGCACAGGCAGCAAATCACCTTTACGCTGCGTCTCCAGCCATGCATGCACCGGATAGGAAAACTCCATAAGGCGCGATGCCGCGCGTGGCCGCAGCACCAGGGCGCCAAACTCCTCAGGGCTTAAACCCATCAGCAGCGATGCATTGATAGGAGCGCTCTCCTGCATCATAAACACATCGGCAATGGCCTGCTCCAGACGCGCAAGGTCAATGGCAAACGCATCCTCTGCCTGCTGCGCAAACCAGTCAGCAAAGCCTAATGAATAGCGATCCAGGTTATAGGATTCAGACGGGTGTAATTGCATATAAGCACTCGCCATTTGGGCCATGTGCTTTTCGCCAATATAGGCACCCAGGGCCGGGTAATCGCTGGTCACCGCCTCGCTCAGGCGCAGGCGGTAGCCATACTGGTAAATATCCATCTGCTGCGCTGCACTCAGGCGCGGGTGGGCTTTAAGGCGCGATTCAACATGCTCATTATCGCCTGACATTACCGAGGCCTGGAAATGATCATAAAGTTCGTGCAGTGTTTTCATGCGGCTTGTCCCAACGCCTGTGCGCCATGTGCGCGCGCTTTGCCGAGTTCCGCTTCCAGCACATCAAAGGCAGGGATTTTTCCGTCCCATTCCACCATGGTGGTGATAGAACCTTTTTGTTGCAGCGCATAGCTGTAGAGTTCCCACACATCGCCCGCCACGGCACTGTCATGGGTATCTATAATATGGGTACCGCAATGGCTGTGACCTGCCAGATGAATCTGCATAATGCGCGAAGCAGGCATGGCATCGATATAGCGGCGCGCATCAAAACCATGATTAAACGCACTGACATAAATATTATTGATGTCCAGCAGCAGTCCGCAATCGGCTTTTTCCGAAAGCTGCGCCATAAATTCCCACTCAGGCATCGTAGATTCATTGAATTCCACATAGCTCGATGGGTTTTCCATCAGCATTACGCGACCAAGCCTGTCCTGTACCTGCTTTACACGGTCTGCCATATGCTCAAGCGATGCATTATTGTAGGCGACCGGAAGCAGATCATGCGTGTTGCGACCATGCACCCCTGTCCAGCAGACATGATCGGATAGCCAGGGCGGGTTGATAAAATCAGCAAGCGCTTTGAGTGCTTTCACATAGTCTTCATTAAGCGGATCGGGAGAGCCCGCCGACAGCGACACACCATGCATGACAATAGGGTAATCCTGCCTGAGTTCGGCAAGAAAATCCCAGTAGCCCTTATGGGCCTGCATAAAATTTTCGGAAATAATTTCAAACCAGTCAACGCTGCGCGGTTTTGCGCGCAGGATATGCTCGTAATGTGGTGCTCTAAGCCCCAGGCCGTATCCAAGCGTATCTATGCCAAAGCGGTTTGTCATCGGCGCCCTTATTAAAAAAAGAAGCCTGCCATTACAGGCAGGCTTCTTTATATCAGCGAGTACTGATTACAGCTTGGTTTTTGGTTCCAGCTTGCCGCCTGATTTTACGCAGGTGCCTTTGCTTACGAATACCCATTCATCGCCATCATTATCTGCCTTGGCATGGCCAGCGCATGAGTGCGAGCCATCAGCCGAACGGCAATCATTTTTGCCGGCCTTAGCGATACCGAAGCATTTTTCTTTTTCATGATTATCAGCCTGAGCAGCAGTAGCGGTAAGGCCTGCGGTCATTACGCCTGCGAGGGCTGCGGTAAGAAGCAACTTATTCATAGCTATCTCCATCAATGGGTTAGTGGTTATGAGCGGGTTTATTTCCCTGAACTCACGCACTGATTCGTAGCACTAAACGGTAAAGGTTACATTATGGGATTGAAAAAATTTTATGTCTTTCTAACCCCCTGTCACAATGGGACACTTTTACCATAGCGGCAAAGGCCAATATACTTTATAAATTCATCTATATAATCTTATTTTAAGGCTGTTTATTCGCATGAGAGTTTTGCTTACGGGTGGCGCGGGATTTGTCGGCTGCCATACCTTACGTAAATTGCGCGACCATAATATTCCTACGCTGGTATATGATGATTTATCCAGTGGCCATGAGGAGTTTCTTGAAGGTAGTGCACTGTTTAAAGGCGACATCTGCAACAGGGGCGATCTTGAAAA
>JAGVKI010000093.1 GCA_020050695.1 Alphaproteobacteria bacterium
ATCAGCCCAAGCGCCCAGACGCCCTCGCCTTCCTTGCCATTTGACTTTGTCCCATTTCCCTTTGTCATTGATGCTTTATCCTGTTGCTTATTAATGAGAAGTTAATCTATATAGCGTATTAACGAAAGAGAATACCGAATTGTAATACCACAATAAAGGAAATCTACTATGGCAGGTTATCAATCTGATTTCATGCGTATCATGCAAGAGCGTGGCTTCATCCACCAGTGCACGGACGTGGAGAGTCTTGATAAGCGCATGAAGCGCGACCGCACTGCTGCCTATATTGGATTTGATTGCACTGCGCAAAGCCTGCATGTCGGTAGCCTGATACAGATCATGGTGCTGCGCTGGCTGCAAAAGACCGGTCATAAGCCGATTGTACTGCTGGGCGGTGGCACTACCCGCATTGGTGACCCGTCAGGCAAAGACGAAGCCCGCAAGGTGCTTTCCAATGATTCTATTCAGTCGAACATGGAATCCATCAAAACGATTTTCGAGCAGTTCCTCAGTTTTGGCACAGCGGCAAGCGACGCCATCTTAGTAAACAACGCCCAGTGGCTCGATAAACTGAACTACATTGAATTCCTAGGCAACTTTGGCCGTTACTTCTCGGTCAACCGCATGCTGAGCATGGACAGTGTGAAGCTGCGCCTTGAGCGCGAGCAGAATCTCAGCTTCCTCGAATTCAACTACATGATTCTTCAGGCCTATGACTTTGTAGAACTCAACCAGCGTTTCGGTTGTGTGTTGCAGGTGGGTGGTTCTGACCAGTGGGGCAATATCATTATGGGTATTGACCTGTTCAACCGCATGGATTCGGAAAAACGTTTCCAGCCTGTTGATCTCGAGAAAAACAGTGGCGGTGCCAAGCTTCAATTGAAGGTGCTTGAGGTACAGCCGATGATTCAGTCCAAGCGCACTGATCCGACTGATTATACCACGGAAGCATTCATGAATTATCTCAACCAGGGTGAAGGCCGCGGGTTGTTTGGCCTTACCACACCGCTGCTGACGACTGCCGCTGGCCAAAAAATGGGCAAGACCGCATCAGGCGCTGTCTGGCTGAATAAAGATATGCTCTCGCCATATGACTACTGGCAGTTCTGGCGCAACGTCGATGATGCGGACGTAGGCCGTTTCCTGCGCCTGTTCACCGAACTGCCGCTGGATGAGATTGCTAAACTTGAGCAGCTGAAAGACGCTGACATCAATGAAGCCAAAAAGATCCTTGCCAACGAAGCTACCAAACTTTGTCATGGTGACCGTGCTGCAAAGCAGGCTGCTGAAACCGCTAAAAAGACATTTGAAGAAGGCGGTATTGGCCAGGACATTCCTGTGTTCAACCTGACCGAATCTGAAATTGGCAAAGGCATTCCGGCCTATGACATGCTTCGTCAGGCTGGCCTTGCAAGTTCCGGTGGCGACGCTAAACGCCTTATTCGCGGCGGCGGCGCACGTGTGAATGACCGCAAGATTGAGGATGAAAACGAACTAATCGGCCTCAATCAGTTTGATGGCGAAGGCAGCCTAAAGCTCAGCGCTGGCCGCAAAAAGCATGTTCTGGTGAAGCTTAAATCCTAGGTTTAAGGCCTGTTAGGGTATTTAGGTTTATCGGTTTGTGCAGCTGGTTTTTCTACAGTTGTTGCAGCCGCTGCATTCTCATCGCCAGTATCGAGAATATCAAATAGCCCACGCAGGAAACCCGGCGTTAGGAATGACAGCGGATTTACCATCACGTCCGGCTCTGCATTGGTTCCCTTGATCGAGTAACGTGCCGCAAATATACCCTGCCCTTCGCCGCCTGTAAGTATGCGACCGAAAAATGGCACCCTGCCAAATACGTTATTGAGTGTGTAAGACGGCACTACAGTGCCTTCAATATTCATGGTGCGCGCCGGGAATGTAATGGTGCCTTCTGCAGTCAGCCCCATAGACGAGCCATAGCTTTTGGCGTTTTTAAGTGTGATCACATCTTTAGTGAGTGTGTATGGCGCGTGCAGTTTATCAAAGTTGATACCGTTACCCTGCAGTGCATTGATAATGCCGGTAAGCGATGCCAGCGAAAGCAGTTTGGCAAGTACCGGTACACCTTTGACGGTATGTTTGGTTATCATTGCTTTGCCGGTGAGCACACTGTCAGCTGTGGTATCATCGTAGTTGCCGGTTACGGTAAGGGCACCACCTTCCATGCCGTCCAGGATATTCATGGCACGCAGGAATGCACCGGCGCTATCGGCATTGATAGATAGCTGGCGTGTGGCTTTGGGATTGCGCAATATACGCATACTGAAGGGTTTGCCATCATCAGTGGTGCCGCTGACATTGGCAAATTTGCATAATGCGAGTGTGCACTCAATTTCGGCTTTGACATCATTCAGGCGCTGGTCTTTGCGTGTTATAACGCGCTCTATCTCTGCCTTCAGGCTAAGCGCAGGAAAATGCTGGAATGAAAAAGTAGGTTCTACCTTGACGCCGGGCTTATCTTCCATCCAGTGAGTTACGTCGGCCACCAGGCCTTTGGCATCGAGTTTGAAACCGCCGGGAATCACTTCATAGTAAAGGCTGTCGAGATTGGTTTCACCCAGGCGTAATTTAGTGGTGCGTACCGATTGTATACCTGACATATCAGGCGCGATCTTTGCATTGCCGCGCACATCAGCATTAAACCCCTGAAGCACAAAGCTTGGTATAGTGACGCCGCCGTCTTTCTTCTGGGTGGTCAGGTCAAGTTTGGCTGATTCACCGGCAGGCTTGGAGTAAGGCAGGGTTTTCATTTCCACGGCGGCATTCGTCAGGTCAATACTCGCGCTGGTCTCTTCCAGATTGCCGCCTTGTTTCATGCTGCCCTTAATGGCAAGCTTGCCACTCAGCCAGTCAAACGCGGGATAGCCAAATTTCGGCAATGCTTCAACGGGCGAAGTAGCGTTTACATCAATGAATGTATCATAGGGGCTGCCGTCTTCTGGCTTGAACAGGTATTTCACCTGGCTTTCAGAAACACTGGCGCCATTGACCGTTCCGCCGCCCTTGAACTCAAGCAGGGAGTTATTGACCACAATACTCCCCTTGATGCCCTGCAGGTCGAACTTATTCATGAATTTATCCTGCGATGCATCAGTGATTTCTGCATTCACATCATAGGTAATATCGGGATCGCCCGGTTTGCCGTTTTCGTCCAGCGGCGAATAGAAATGAAAGCCCACATTCGCTTTGCCTTTAATGTCACCTTTTGCCTGGCTTGCAATAAGGTTGAGGGATTCTGCCTTTTTAAGGCGCGGCAAACCAAGGAAGCGCACAATATCCGCCGAACTTGACTGCGCTGTAATTGCCACCTCGATATACGGATTGGTTGCATTCAGGTCAGCAATGAATACGCGGCCTTCTGATAATTTGGTTTCCCCCATAAATTCAGCTGAAGCGATAGTGGCATCGAGGGCAATGCCGTCCACATGCACCAGCGCATCAATTTTTTTGACCTGCGGGTGTTCGGGCAGATAGGTTATTTCAGCGTCAGAAAGCTGTATGTTTGCATCAATGGCTTCCTTGGGCAAAATAGGTTTCGCCAGATCGCCGGCTGCAATATTGATGGCAACCTTGGCCTCGGGCACATGGCCAGCGGTAATATTGGTAGTAACCCATGTACGGGTTTCCGGCGCAAGATTGGTCGGCCATAGTGCATGCAGGTTAGCCGCCTGCACGTTGGTAATGCTGGCATTGGCTTTAATAGAGGCATCCATGCTATCGGTCAGTCCTATGACGGCGGAAGCAATGATCTCCGATTCTCCTGTGCTAGCGCTGAAAGAATCAAGCTGGATATTTTTCAGGTTATTAGTGAGTTCGCCTTCTGCATGCAGCTTGGTAATGTCCAGTACGCTGTCGAGATAGATAGAGGTGATCGTGCCTTTGCCGCCATTAATTGAAAAGCCAAGACGGTTAAGATGGCCCTGCTTATCCATGTTTAATGTGGCATTGCCGCTAAGGGGTACATTAAAGAGCTTCATGTGCGGATTATCTGAGAAAAGTTCAGACAAAGTACCGGGCATAAGCTGGTCGAAGTTGATAATGGCCTTTACATCGTTTTTATTAAATGTCAGTTCAGCCGACACGGGCGTATGGTATTGGCTGTATAATATCTCCCCGGTCAGTTCAGCTTTGATGATACCGTCATGATCACGCCGGAAGATAAGGTTTGCCTCTGTAGCATTGAAGAAAACGCCCTGCTCAATGCTGCCAACGGTAATGTCTGCATTGCGAATTGAGATATAGCGCAGCTTGCGGAAATTATTGTTTTGCTCTGGTGCCAGCAGTGGCATAAGCACTGCGCCAAAGGGAATCACTTTGCCTTCTGCAATGGTATCGGGTTTTGCTTCCGCTTCTTTTGGCTTTTCCTGATCTTCATTACCGCCCTTAAGGCCAAAGCTGATCGACAGGTCAGGATTTTGCAGCAGGCTGATGACCGGGCGCTTTACGCGTAGCGAGGTAGGAAGTATTTCGCCATGCAGGATTGATAAAGGGTCAATACCCAGTGAAATTTCCGGAAAAGTGGAAAACTCCTCCCCGCTTTTGCTCGTTATGGATACCTGGCGCAAACGTATGTCCACCGGACGCATCCAGCCATCCCAAACCAGCCAGGTCTGACCGATCTTTACCGCGTATTCACCGTTATTGCCAAGTGCTTTTTCAATATAAGGTGACAGGTCATTGAGTGAACGCGGGCCTGTTGCCACCCAGATTAACAGGGCGTTGACGCTGATTAATACAACAATCAGCACTCCAAGCAAAAGACTCGTGAATGATTTCAGTTTAAATTTAAATTTCTGACGCACTACGGGACTTTATTAAAAAATAGTTTGCATAATATTGCTGTAATTATCCGTCCAGATACCAACAGAAGGATTTTTTTCCAGAGGTTTCCACGCCGAATCAGGCGCAGCAAGTTGATTGAAGTCCTTATCTTCGCGCGCCATGATGACCCATATAGATGGCTTATCGTTGATGGTTTTAAGTGAGGTGGTATGTTTAATCCTTGCTTTCAGGCCCACGGCTTCAGAGAGTGCAGCCATAACGGGTGCCAGCTTCAGGTGTCGGTTGGAGATGTTAAACATGATCATGCCGCCGTCTTTGAGCTTTGATTTATACAGTTCCAACGCTTCTTTGGTAAGCAGATGCACAGGAATGGCATCGGAACTAAATACGTCAATCACGATTACACCATACCGTTTATCCTGAGCATGGTTAAGCGAGAGCCTGGCATCACCCATAATGATATTGGTTTTGGGGCCGCAATCTCTAAGGAAGGTGAAATACTCCGGGTTGCTGGCAATAGATGCCACAATGGGATCGATTTCATATAAATCGAATGGTTGATCTTTTTTACCAAAGCAGGTGATAGTACCCGAACCAAGGCCAAGTAACGCTACCGGATCATTCTGTAGGCTACTATCAACATTGGCAAAGGTCTCACGCAGTGGGCCATAATAGGAAACCGGCGTCATGCGCAGCTTCGGATCAAGCGATTGGATGCCATGAAGCGTCGTGCCGTGCATAAGCATGCGTGCATTTAGGATTGGGCTTTGCAAAACGCGGTTTACACCAAAGAAATTACGTTCAGCGTAAATAACGTTTGGCAGAATGCGGCCGCTCGGGTTACTGCCGGTAAGCTGTACGGCTATAAGAAGCGCGGCCATGGTTAGTGCAAAGCGTACTGGGCGATGGCTGGTGCGCATTGACATATTAAAAAATAATACGAACAGGAATACTGTCAGCAGCGATACGATAGAAAGGCCAGACTGGTTATCAGACGGGGTGCCGCCCACCATGGACATGAGCCATGCGTTGCCGCTTTTGAGCATATCGGCATGTTCTTTTGAGGCATAACCGTAAGCAGAAAACGCGATAAAAAGGAATAGGCCAAAGGTCGCAGGGATAATAAAATCACGATTGCGATTACTCTTATCTTTAGAGAATACACCCTCGGGCGGACGCAGGAACAGGCTTAAGATAAGAATAAGCGGGTATTCAATGGGGGTGGTGAACAGGACGGGGGCAATCAGCGAGTTAAATACACCGCCCAGCATGCCGCCGAATGATACCCACAGGAAGAATTCCGTCAGGTATTTGGCATCGGGTTTGTTAAGTGCAAGCTGGCCATGGCACGTCAGTGCAATGTAGAAAAACACGAACAGGTGAAGAAGGATCACTTCGCTGATAAAGTTAAATTCAAATGCCATTGCCATAACAACAAGTGGCACAAGCATAGGAATTGCTTTCATTGCGGGTTCGATCAGCATGGGCTTTTTGGCAAATGCCAGAATGAAGGTCAGCAGGTAAAGCGCCAGCGGGATAACCCAAAGCAGCGGCACTGATGCAATATCGGTGGTCACATAGGTGGTCACGCCCAGCATGAGACTGGACGGGCAGAACGCCAGGGCAATCCAATAGAGGCGGTTTTTCAGTGTAGGGGCCGCAACGGACGTATTGCTGGCTGCCTGCGCTGCCGCAGGCAAAAGGGTGCGCTGCATATAATAGCCGCAGGTGACAATCATGATGCCAAAGAAACAAAACAGAAGCGACCATGTGCCGGTCTGCTGTTGCAGGCTTAAGAGCGGCTCGATAACCACTGGGTAGCTGATCAGGGCAAGAAGACTGCCGACATTGCTGGCGCTATAGAGAAAATAAGGATTGGCCGCGTCCTTATGGTTGGTGCGCGAGAGCCAGAACTGTAGCAGCGGTGCGTTAGCAGCGAGCACAAAGAATGGGAAACCCACAGAAAGTGCAAGTGACAGCAGCACCCAGCTTACCGGATGCTCAACGCTTGGGAACCCAAGGTCGGTTTTTGCAGCGATAGGAAGCCAGACTAATGTGGCAAGTAATAGCGCAGCATGTACAAAGAATTGCTTTTTAGGCCCAAGCTTGGCGCTTAAATGTGCATAGGCATAACCGCCAAGCAGCAATATCTGGAAGAACATCATGGATGTGTTCCACACAGCCGGGCTGCCACCCAGGTGCGGGAGCAGCAGTTTGGAGATCATCGGCTGGATAAGAAAAAGCAAGAATGCGCTTGTAAAAATGGTAATGGTGTAAATACTTGTCATTCGAGCAACCACAATAGGTTAGAAAGAAAACATATAAGCACGGTTCCAGATAAGTTTCCAGCGCAAGAAGCAATATTTCCTCCTCCATTCAATATGGGGGATGTCGACCGTTGCTGGCAGCAGTGGAAAGAACAGGTTTCACGGCAGCCGGATCCGTCGCTGGCGGGCTGGATGCAGGCGGTTATGGAGAACCGTCATTTCTTTCATCCCGGCCTTGTTTCTATATTTGGTAACTCCCCTTACCTTTCGCGCCTGGCGCAGCTCTACCCAGACATATTATATTATGCCGCTACACAAGGGCTCGATGATGCAGCCCATTTTATAATGGACAGCCTGCGGCAGCAGACCGCAGGGATTGACAATAATAATGACCTGATGCGACTGCTGCGCATTGCTAAGGGGCAAATTGCGTTACTGGTGGCATTTGCCGATATGGGTGGTTACTGGCCGCTTGAAAAAGTAACCGGCGCGCTGTCTTCGTTTGCGCAGCTGAGTCTTTCCATAACGGTGGACGCACTGCTG
>JAGVKI010000068.1 GCA_020050695.1 Alphaproteobacteria bacterium
CGGGTCATACCTACCCCCTGGTTACTGCACAGCTACATTACGGCGCGGATCATCTTTCAGGCGCACGTAGCTTACAACTTTCTGCACATAGTTAGTGGTGCTGGCCACGTTGGTGACCAGGTCAAGTTCATGCTGGTCCTGGGCAATACCCATCAGGTACACGACCTGGTTAACGGTAAGCACCGAGTAGTTCACGGAGCGAATGCCCTTGGTGGCAACAAGGCGCACGCGAATCTGGTTACTGATCAGCACGTCGCGGGTGTAGTTCAGGAAACCCGCCTTATCACTGATCTGGGTTTCATTGATCACTTCACGCACACCCATGACCTGCCAGGCAAGGCGCACCGCTTCCACCTGCGAGTCCGGGTTATCGACATTGCCCGTCAGCAGCACGCTGCCTTCGACCACCTTGATTTCCACATTGCGGAACAGGTCTTTATTTTCCTGGTTCAGGTAGAGGTTTTTGATCTTAAGCAGGATACCTGCATCATCTACCGCGTTACCGGGTGAGCGTTCCTGCGCTACAACAACCGCTGTTTCAGCGCCCGCGCCTATGGCAAGCGGTATACAGCCGGAAGACAGTAAACATGCACATATATAACAAGCCAGTTTAAGCGTGTGGGCGGCGGGGCGGTTCATTGCGTTCCTCTTAATATTACATTCTCCATGCATCCTTGATATGATGCGGCCATTGCCATGGCACAATACACACCACATCGAAGCGTATATTACGGCTCGCAGCATCCCCAAGTCCAGTGATTTTGCTACTGCCGGTAAGCACGCCTTGCACCGCGCGCGCAATTTTCTGCTGCTTGAAGGGTGTTACCGCTTCGCTGCATGCAGCCATGGTTTTGCGCGCCTTGACCTCGATCACCGCCAGCGTATTGCCCCGCAGCGCCAGCAAGTCAATCTCGCCCTGAAGGTTTCGGTGGCGCTCGGCAACAATGCGATACCCTTTGCAGCGCAAATACCATGCGGCAATTTTTTCTGCCTTCAGGCCGAAGCGGTAAGCGTTATAGCGGTTATTGGTTGTCATTGTCTTTCATGATTTTAAGCGCCAGCGTGTAGACTTCCTTGCGCGGCAGTCCGGTTTCTTCCGACACAATACTGGATGCTTCCTTGACGCTCTGGCTTTTAAGCAGCAAGGCAAGCTTGGTGCTTATGTCTTCCTGGCTGAATGCCTGCGCCTGCGGCGCGCCTACCAGCAGCACCACTTCGCCTTTTGGCTCGCCCTTCTCGCGGTAATGGGCAAGCAGTTCAGACAGGCTTCCGCGCTGCGCTTCTTCAAATAATTTAGTCAGTTCACGCACTACCGCCGCCGGACGGTCACCAAGTTCTTCAAGCAAAAGCGCAAGGCTTTCTTCCAGGCGCCGCGCCGACTCAAACCAGATAAGCGTTGCAGGCACCTGGCGTAGTTCCTGTATGCAGCTGCGTGCCGCTTCCTGTTTGGCAGGCAGGAAACCGGCAAAAAAGAAACGGTCGGTCGGAAGGCCCGCCACGCACAGCGCCGCCATAACGCTGGATGCGCCGGGCAGGGCGGTGACATAAAATCCCTGCTCAATGGCGTCGCGCACCAGCTTATATCCCGGGTCAGATACCAGCGGCGTGCCAGCATCCGAGACCAGTGCCACACGCTTTCCTTCTGCCAGTGCCTTGAATATGGCAGGCCTGCGCTGCTCACCGTTATGGTCATTATACGAAATAGTCGCAGCGTTAATGCCAAAATGGGAGAGCAGTTTTCCGCTGACGCGCGTATCCTCGCAGGCAATGAGATCGGCGGCAGAAAGCACGTCGATGGCACGCAGCGTCATATCACGCAGATTACCAATGGGCGTGGCCACGATATATAAACCCGGCGGCATCATTTGCCCCGACATTGTTTGCCCCGACATTGTTTGCCCCGACATTGTTTGACTGGAATCGCTTTTCACTATAGCTTCCTTACCTATTCTTCAGCATATTTTTTGGGACTATAGCGCATGAAACGGTATTTGTCGAAATCCTCAGTCACTACATTTTCTCTGGCCACATTTTCTTTAGCGGCCCTGTTATTTACCGTCTCCTGCACGCCGCCGCCCGAAGCACCAAAGCGTCCGGATACGCCTACACGCGCGCCCACCCCGATTACATCGGATATGAACACCGGCGTAACACGCGGCGCCATTCCCGCCAATACGCCTTCGGTGAAAGTGGCACTGCTGCTTCCGCTTTCGGGTGAGTCCTCCGCCGTCGGCAATGCCATGATGGATGCAGCGCTTATGGCGCTTTCCGACAGCTACCTGACCGTACCCAGCAGCCAGATCCGCGCGCAGGTGGTGCTGATTCCAAAAGATACCGGCAATTCGCCCGCAGAAACCGAACAGGCGGCAAAACAAGCAATTGAACAGGGGGCGCAGTTTATCATCGGGCCACTTTTCAGCCAGTCTGTTCCGGGCGTAAGCAACCAGGCCAAAGCGCGCAATATCAGCGTACTGAGTTTTTCAAATAACAAAACCGTCGCCGCGCCGAACACGTATGTATTCGGCTTTCTGCCGGAACAGCAGATTGCACGTGTAGCCGAATACGCGTATATGCAGGGTATTCCGTATATCGCCGTACTCGCGCCCAATGATGCATACGGCCAGAAAGTACGCGACCTCCTGTCCGACAATTACAGCCATAAGGGCGGTATCGTAAACCCTGTGGAACTCTATGCCTCATCGCCTGTGAATATTGACGCGGCTGTTGCACGCCTGGTGAACACCTATAACGACACACCGCCAGAGCGCCGCTTCAAAGCCATCTTCATCGCTGACGGCGGACAGCAGATGAAATACATCATGGAATCCTTCAAGCGTTACAATTTCGACCTGCGCAAGGTAAAGCTGCTAGGCACCGGCCTGTGGGATGATCCGGAAATTGCCGCTATCCCTGAAATGGCAGGCGCATGGTTCCCAAGCGCGCCGCCTGCGCCGTATAAGAAATTCGAAACGCATTTCGTATCCGTTTACGGCTATAAGCCCGTGCGCCTTGCCAGCCTTGCTTACGATGCGGTTACCATGATCACCAACCTTACCATGTACGGCACCGGCGAAGGCGTGGATGTGGCAGGGCTGGTGGACCCGCGCGGCTTTAACGGCCCTGCTAACGGCCTGTACCGCATGAACATGGACGGCACGTCAGACCGCAAGCTGGCAATACTCGAAGTGATGCCGGGAAGTTTCCGCGTGGTCGATCCTGCTAAAACCGATTTCGCTACGCCAGAAGCTCTGCGGTAAGCGACGTCAGCACCAAGCGTCCTTTAAGCGTCGCGCATAAACGCGCGGGGTCATCGACCAGCAATCCTTCGCGGATATAAAAATCCCGCTTGCCCTGATGGATGTAATCCTCCAGCACAAACCCCGTGCGCTGGGCAAAGCCGTCATAGGAAATGCCATCCGTCAGGCGCAGCCCCATCATGATGCGTTCTTCCGCCTCCTGCTGGCGGTCAACGGGCTGCTTTATCTCCAGCCCATGGCCATCGCGCTGCACAGCCTCCAGCCAGCGCTCGGGGCTTTTGAGCGTCTGCGTGGCATGGCGGATAAGAGCCGTATTGCCGTCAGCAGACGGCAGCAGCCCTGAGCCTTGCTCCATGCGAGAACCAGCAGGTTCGCAGCGGGAGCGATCAAGATTCAACCTGCCATGAGCGCCGGGGCCAATACCGAGATACTCATCACCCAGCCAGTAAGCGAGGTTATGGCGGCTTTCCTGACCGGGCACGGCATAATTGGATACTTCGTAGGCACGCATCCCTTTATCTGCCAGCAGGCTTTCGGTAAGTGTGTATAGCTGCTCGGATACTTCATCGCTGGGCAGGGTAAAGCCGCCCTTGGCATAGGCATGGTGGAAGGCGGTGTTTTCTTCAATGGTCAGCTGGTAAAGCGACATATGCTGGCCGGCATAGGTTAGCGCCTCAGTGAGTTCTGCTTCCCAGTCCTGCACCGTCTGGTGCGGGCGGGCATAAATCAGGTCGAACGTGTAGCGGTCAAATACACCTGCTGCTTTTTCCACCGCTTTGAGTGCTTCTGTGGCGCTATGCTGGCGGCCCAGGAATTTCAGCTGCTCATCACGCAGCGATTGCACACCCAGCGACACACGGTTGATACCTGCCGCCTTGAAATCAGAAAAGGTATTTGCTTCTACGGAAGTCGGGTTGGCTTCCAGCGTGATTTCGATATTCTCTTCCTGCGGCCACAGCGCATGCACTTCTTCAATCAGCGCCGCCGCCGTTGCAGGCGGCATCAGGGAAGGCGTGCCACCACCAAAGAAAATACTGCGCAGTGTCCTGCCCGGAATCATGGCGGCCTGGGTGCGCAGTTCGGCAAGCAATGCATCTCTCCACTGGTCCTGCGCCACCTGCTCGCGCACATGGCTGTTGAAGTCGCAATAGGGGCATTTGGACTTGCAAAATGGCCAGTGAATATACACGGCCAAAGGGTTTGATGGGGGGGTTGATGGAGGTTTTGGCAGGTTGGTCATAGATTTTTTAACGTTTTCGCCTTATATATAATACGTAAAGAACCATGATATAGCATGAAAATCTCACCAAACGACCAGGAATCCATCGTAAACCTGCTTACCCGCATCTATCTCGATATTGTTGAGATAGAGCAGGAATATCAGCTTGTTATAGGCGATGGCGACTTCCGCCCGCGCATTGATTACTTCCATGACGCCATCCGCACCTTTACCGCGCAGGACGATAAAAGCGATGACGAACGCCTGAGTGTGCAGCTGCTGGCCTATGACCTGGCCTGCCTGCGCTATCTCCAGGATATGCCGCTATCTTCCTTTAAATCACAGGCAGGCGTCCAGTCACCTGCGACCGATATTATGACAGCTGGCCCCGGCCTGTCGGTGCCGCCCAAGCGCCCGGACCGCAAGGTACGCGCCCGTATCTGCGAACTTTACCAGCATTACGCCGTATTATTTGCCGCCCTGCTTAAACCGGTTGCCGATAATGACTACCATGAACGCATCGAGGAATTGAACGAGGATATCAAAGACTTAAATGCGCTGGCCAATCAACTCGAAGCCGTAGGCGAAAACAAAGGCAGCATGGATTCCCTGATGGCCGCCGCCCAGCATCTGGAAGAAGAGCAATTGCGCCAGCTGCTGCTGATGTTCCTCCAGCACGGCAAACACAAGAACAAGGACGAGATCAAAAAGCTGGTGGCTTTTATCAAACAGCAAAGCAAGGGCAAGGACAAGCAGATCGCCGCCATTGAAACCGCCCACATGAATTTCGGCCTGAACCAGCTGGGTATTTTCGAGAATTCCAAGGACTTACTCAAAAAAATGGCGCAGCAGGGCATGAACCTGGTGGGCAAGTTTGTCGAAGCCTCCATCGCGCAGGCCCGCCACGAAATTGGCCGCTAAGCATTTTACGCATAACTTGCGGATATACGCGGCTTTTGCTAGATTCTCGCGCATTCACACTCTTACCTTACAAGGCTTGTTATGAAAATCCTCCTTATCGAAGACGACAAGGAATCCGCCAAATACCTTTCCAAGGGGCTGCGCGAGCACAGCTATGTGGTGGATCACTGCGATAACGGCAAGGACGGATTGTTCATGGCGGCATCGGAAAAATACGACGCCATGATCATCGACCGCATGGTGCCGGAAATTGACGGCGTTACCATTATTCAGACACTGCGCGCGTCGGGCAATGAAACCCCGATGATTATCCTGACCGCACTCGATAAAGTCGAAG
>JAGVKI010000036.1 GCA_020050695.1 Alphaproteobacteria bacterium
AAGTAAGGATTCGTGCTCCATGATTACCTGCCGTTATTGGCTTTAAAAAGTTGGGTGATAACTGAACCAATCTTGTCTTTCGCGGTATTACGGTGCGTAAGCTTTTCTACGATCAGCGAGGTGAGTTCCTCGGTTGCAGGGGTGAGTGCTGCAATCAGTTCTTTTTTCTTGGTGGTGATACGGCTACCGGCTTCTTCCAGTTGGGAAGCAACCTGCTTGTCCATATCGCGGCCAGCCTGGTCGGCTATGACTTTTTGGGATGCCACAGCGTCGTTCACAAGCTGCTGGGCACGATCACGTGCCTCGGCTAGCGTGCGCTCGTAATCCTGCCTGGCTGCTTCTGCCTGCTCTTTCATTGCTTCTGCAGTTGCAATGTCACCCTCGATGGTGCCTTCACGGCGCGCAACGATGTTTTGCAGCGGAGGCAGTACAGCGCGCGCGAGCACGGTGTAAAGAACCGCAAAGGTGATTGCTAGCCAGAAAAGCTGGGAGGCAAACCAGGTAGGATCAAGCTGTGGCATGGCCCAAAAAACCTAAAAAAAAGAATTAAACCTAAAATTATACCGCGTAGATGAGCAGAAGTGCGATAACCAGCGCGAACAGGCCCATAGCTTCCGCCAGACCAGCACCGATATATACGTACTTGGACAGCTTGCCTTCAGCAGCTGGGTTGCGAGCGATACCGGTGAGCATAGCAGCAAACACGTTGCCTACACCGATAGCAGCACCAAGCATGCCAAACGACATCAAGCCAGCACCGATATATTTAAGAGCGATATATTCCATGAGTTTATCCTTAATTGGTTAGTTAGAAGTTGATAATCGAAAACTAATGTAAGTGTCTAGTGCAAATGTAGGGCGTTATTCAGGTAGACACAGGTGAGTACCGTGAAGATATAGGCCTGTAGCACGGCAATGCCTATTTCAAAGCCGGTCAGTACGATCAGCAGGGCAAATGGTGCCCAGCCGCCCAGTACACCGAGCATAACGACGAAACCTGCAATTACCTTCAGCATAGTGTGGCCTGCCATCATATTTGCGGCAAGACGAACGGAAAGGCTGATAGGGCGTGCGAGGTAGGAAAACACTTCAATGAAATACATCAGGGGAGCCATCCACCAAGGCGTGCCTTCCGGCAGGAAGGAGTGGAGGAAATTGCCCGGGCCGTGCTTGATGATAGCAAGTACGGTACAGGCCAGGAAAATGATAAGCGCGAGCGCAAAGGTAACGATGATGTGGCTGGTTACCGTGAAGGAGTAAGGCAACATGCCAAGCAGGTTGCACGCCAGGATAAACATGAACAGGCTGAAGATCATCGGGAAGAACTTCATGCCATCGCTGCCAGCGCAATCGCGCACGGTGCCAGCGACAAACTGTACCATCACTTCGGAGAAAGACTGCATGCGGCCCGGAACCAGCTGTGTCTTGCGGCTGCCTGCCAGCATGAACAGCAAGATAGCGGCGATGGAAAGCACCATCCAGAGCGAGGCGTTGGTAAAGCTTACATCGTATCCACCCAGCTGAAGTGGAAATAGCGGGTGAACTTCAAACTGTGCGAGGGGGCTATGGCCGTGGCCGGTATCTGACACGTGTAAATTTCCTACGTAAAAAATTTTAGTCTTTATCTTTATTCTTTGTCTTTATTCTTTGTCTTTATTCTTTGTCTTTATTCTGGCCTGTTGCTTCGCGGATCATGTTACGAAAACCTGCCGCTGCCCCAAGAAAGAAGCATGTAATGAAGAACAAAGGCATAGTGCCCAGCCAGCGATCAACGAAGAAACCGAAAGTAGAACCTACGGCAACTCCTGCGACCAGTTCCAAACCCATTCTCATGGCATCACCAGGATTAACGGGTTCTTCGTCTTTTTGTTCTTTTGCCTGACGTTGTTTTACCTCGTCTATACGGTCCTGAAGACTATTTAAATCATCGGGTTCAGGCATAACACCTCAAGCGCTGCGCAATGTATGAAGATCGTCTTGTACTGTCAAGGGCAAACATACTGTTTTGGCAGGTTGTTTTTGGCACTATTTTTTTGCCGCCATTTCAGCCAGTTTCGCGTCGATGAATGCCGAGACATTTTCTACCGAACGGTCACCTTCATATGCTTCGTTGCCGATATAGATATAAGGGGTGTGCGGAATCTTAAGCTCATCATTTGCCAGCTTTTTATCGCGCAGAACGGCCATTTCGCGGTCGGTGCTGCTGACGCAGTTTGCAAACTGGTCCTTGGTGACGCCGCCTACAGCCGCAATGGTTTCCAGACCGGCGAGGTAATTGCCGTCAAATGCCCACTTGCTCTGCGCATCGAACAGCACTTTTGAAAAAACATAATATTTATCAGGATTTTGATCGCCAACACAATACAGCAGCATAGCGCCTTTAAGGGCGGACTCGTTCAGCGGGAACTGGCGCAGGATATAGCGCATTTTGCCGGTGTTAATGTAGCGCTTTTCGAGTTCCGGCAGCACGCTGTTGCTGAAATGGGCGCAATGCGGGCAGGAAAGGGATGCATATTCGACCATCACCAGTGGCGCCTTGGCATCGCCTTTTACATAATCGCTAGGAAGGGGAGCCATCGTAATAAGGGTAGAGGTTACCTGGCCGCCGCTGCCGGGGGTGCCGCGCAGGTTAGGTTCCTTGAACTCTGATTTCGGAACGATTGGCGGAGTGGAAGAAGGCATCGGGCTGGTGTCTGCGCCGCTGGCAAAAGCAGAAGTAGTAAGCAGCAGGGTAAAGGATAAAGCAGCGGTAATAAGGCGCATAACGATGTCTCCGGTTACGTGAAATTATGACCCATATTCATTAGTCGATTTTGTGAAAATCACAATAAGTATATGGTGCGATGATTATGTAGATGGATCAGAAAGTGTTTTGGCAAGTGACTGCAGTGTCTGGCGCAGTTCGTCGTCCTTAATATCATTTGCAAGATCATTTATTCCCTGAGGAAGCGGCGCTGCCTTGCGTTTGGCCTTGGGCTGCGTAGTAGCCAGCGACGGAATAAAGGTATGTGAAATAACAATGCGCGCTACGGCCTGATAGCCAAAATAGCTGGCAAGGCGCTCTAAAATAATGG
>JAGVKI010000078.1 GCA_020050695.1 Alphaproteobacteria bacterium
AAATGTCCAGAGTTCTTCCATATCGAGGTTTTCGCCATCGAGCGTAATTTCCATCATGCGAGTCTCTCCCTTATGTCCATAAATTGCCCGTGGCGCACAACGCCAATGCAGGGGTTATAACCTGTGTGATAGGCCAGTTCCGAGGGATGCGTAATATCCCACAGCGCCATATCGGCATCTTTTCCTACTTCCAGCGAACCGATTTTATGCTGCAGCCCCAGCGCCTTTGCTGCGTTGATAGTAACTCCCTGCAAGGCCTCCTGCGCCGTAAAACCAAATAACACGCAGCCCATGTTCAGCATCAGCAGCAGGCTTCCTACCGGCGATGTGCCGGGGTTGCTGTCAGTCGCCAGTGCCATGGGCACGCTGTACGCACGGAATTTTTCAACCGGCGGTTTTTTGGTTTCGCGCAGACTGTAAAATGCACCGGGAAGCAGCACCGCTACGGTTCCCGCCTTTGCCATGGCTTCAATGCCTTTTTCACTGACATGCTCCAGATGCTCGGCAGACAGTGCATGGAAATGCGCGGCTACTTCCACACCGCCCATATCGGACATCTGCCCGGCATGCAGCTTTACCGCAAGGCCAAGGCGTTTTGCCGCGGTAAACAGCTTCATAACCTGGTCAGGGGAAAAGGCGATGGTTTCGCAGTACGCATCCACCGCATCGGCAAGGTTCTCTTTTGCAACGGCTGGCATCATTTCATCGCAAAGCATGGTGATATAGTCATCGGCCTTGCCTGCATATTCAGGAGGAATAGCGTGCGCGCCAAGAAACGTGGTCTGCACGTTCACCGAATAGGCGCGGCCAAGTTCACGCGCAACCCGCAGCATTTTCAGTTCCGACTCCATTTCCAACCCATAGCCGGATTTGATTTCCACGGTGGTCACGCCTTCTTTAAGAAGTGAGCGCAGGCGCTTTTCACTACTGCGGAAAAGTTCGTCCTCGCTTGCCTCGCGCGTGGCACGTACGCTGGACATAATACCGCCGCCCGCCTTGGCAATATCGGCGTAGCTTTTGCCTTCCATGCGCATGGCGAATTCGCCCGCGCGGTTGCCCGCATAGACCAGATGGGTGTGGCAATCAATCAGGCCCGGCGTCAGCCACATGCCCTTGGCATCATGGATTTTGGGCGCCTGGTTTTCAGGCACATCCTTCAGCTGCTCCATTGAGCCTATCCAGCGTATCTTGCCCTTATCAACCGCAAGCGCAGCATTTTCTATAATGCCCAGACCGCCTTGCGCCATAGTAGCGATATTGGCATTGATCCACAGGCTGTCACAGACAGGCGTATCCAGAGATGTATTTTGCTTTTGGTTATCCGTCATCTCAGCTATATCTTATTGCAATTGAAGCCATATCATAGTGGAGCCAGTCATCCATGCAATGGGAAACACCCCGCCAGCTATTCGCCCGCAGCGCCCTCACCAGTGAAGGCTGGCAAAACAACGTATTGCTGGAGATCAGCAGCAGCGGCACCATCACCTCTATTACACCCGGCAGCCTCGCGCCCAGCGGTGTGGCAACCCACCCTCTCCTGCTTGCGGGCATGGCCAATGTCCACTCACACGCCTTCCAGCGCGCCATGGCCGGGCTTACCGAAATAGCCTCAGGCGCGGGCAATGATAATTTCTGGAGCTGGCGGCAGGTGATGTACCTGTTCAAGCAGCGCCTCACCCCACAGCATGTGGAAATAATCGCGCAGCATTTATATATCGAACTGCTCAAGCAGGGCTATACGGCGGTAGGCGAATTCCATTACCTGCATAATGATGCCAGCGGTAAGCCATATGCCAACCCTATCGAACTGTCCGAACGCATTCTGGCCGCAGGCAAGGCAAGCGGCATTCATGTAAGCCTGCTGCCTGTATACTACGAAACGTCAAACTTCGGCGGCATGGCGGCAAACGATGGCCAGAAGCGCTTTACCCATAGGCTGGATGATTTTATAACGCTGCTTACCGCACTTAAAGCCAAAGAAGATACGGGCATGAACCTGGGTATCGCCCCGCATTCGCTGCGCGCCGTATCAGAACCATCCCTTAAAGCCCTGCTGGCTGCCCTGCCCGCCCTTGGCATGGATAACTCGCCTGTACATATCCATGTATCAGAGCAGGTAAAGGAAGTGGACGACTGCATTGCATGGAGCGGTAAGCGCCCTGTGCAATGGCTGCTGGATAACGCGCCGGTAAACAGTAACTGGTGCCTGATTCACGCCACCCATTCAAACCCGGACGAAGTTGCGCGCATTGCACAAAGTAAAGCCGTGGTCGGATTATGCCCTACTACCGAGGCCAATCTGGGCGATGGTATTTTCCCCGGCGCCGACTTCCTGCACCATCAGGGACGCATTGGCATTGGGTCAGACAGTAATGTCTGCGTATCGCCGTTTGAGGAACTACGCCAGATGGAATATGCCCAGCGCCTGATTACCAAACGGCGCACGGTGCTGTGTGATGAGAAAACGCCTTCGGTTGGCCGCAGCCTTTATACCCGTGCGGCCAATGGCGGGGCGCAGGCGATCGGGCTTCAAAGCGGCGCTCTGGCAGTGGGAAAACGTGCGGATATAATTGCGATCAATACCGATACGCCGCTGCTCGCCGACAAGCAGGAAGACAAACTGCTGGATACGCTGATAATGGTATCGCAAACGCCGCCGGTTACCCATGTATGGGTAGCAGGCAACTGCGTTGTGGAAAACGGGCATCACCGGCTGGAAGAACAAACCAGCACAGCATGGAAAAAAGCACTTAAGGAAATTACGGCCTAAAGCCTATTCCAGCGTACGCGGCGTACGATCAGATGTGCGATCCTGCCAGCTGCCCGGGGCGGCAGCTTTATCTACCGCAGGAGCAGTTTCACGCGCAATGACCAGCGGAGTCGCCTGACCACTTTCCTTCTTGACTGCCGCTTCCTGGTTCCAGGCGTATACAAATTCGCCCTTCATGCCGGTATCATCGAGTACAGACATCATTCCCTCAACCACCTCTACCTTGCCCCGGCTCCTTACAAGCCCGGCAATAATATCGTCTACTTTAATGCCGCTCAGGCCTTCCAGGGCTTTATCTACCTTGGTCATCAGCTTAAGCTGCTTATTGAATATGTAGTTCTTGATTACGGCATGCTCATCAATTTCATTCACCGGAATCACCAGTTTAGCCTCCACATGACGGCCGCCCATGATAGGCCCTATGGAATCGGCGCCCGCACGGTTAATGGTCGCCCAGTCCATATGCGATTCGGCAGCGCCGCCTGCAACCGTGCGCAACTGTATCATGTCTGTATTTTTAACAAGCCCCTTCAGCTTCAATTCCTCAATGATGTCTGTCATTTGTTGAAATGAATCACGGCGCAGTTGTTGATCATCAATGGCCATGCTTGCTGCACGTACATCCATTTCATCAACGCGCGGGTTTTCACGCACCTGCATGGGAATCACTACCTCAAGCCTGTCACTACTCGACTTTTCAAATCGGATTGGGTTCTCCATGGGAATGCCATTGAGGTGCTTTACCAGTTTGTCGATGCTTGGATATTGCATGATTTTCTCCCGTGTCATGGCTCGGATGTATATTCCGCTTGTATGAACCATAGCAGGAAATTGGTAAAAATTAATTAACCAAGACCCCCCTTCAAAACCAATGTATTATTATATAACAATACGTTAAAAGCTAAGCAACATTATGTTTTCTTACATAATCCCCCAATTCAAGGCCTTTAGCGGCCTTTTCCGGCTCCGACAGAAAACTCACATCAATGGCATTTTGCGCCAGCTGAATAATATCACTGCGGCTTAAATCCAGCGCAGCTGCCACCGCCAGATAGTTCTCATTCATGTAACCGCCAAAATACGCAGGATCGTCACTATTGACGGTTGCTTTGAGCCCCATATCAAGCATCCGCTTAAGTGGGTGCTGTTTTATATCCCCCACTACGCATAACTTGATATTACTGAGCGGGCATACCGTCAGGCCTATTTTCATGCTGACCAGCCGTTGCACAAGTGCTGGGTCTTCCAGTGAACGGTTGCCATGGTCAATACGATCTATTTTGAGTAAATCGATGGCTTCTTTTACGTATTCAGGCGGTCCCTCTTCACCCGCATGCGCCATTACAGGCTTACCGGTATCGCGCAGCATGGCATATAACCGCTCGAATTTAGACGGCGGGTGGCCTTTTTCCGAACTATCCAGGCCAAAGCCGTCTATGAGATCCATAAAGGGCTTGGCTTCTTTTAGTGCGGCAAAGCCCTCCTCCTGCGTCATATGGCGCAGGAACGACATAATCAATTTTGAACTGATCCCGTATTTCTTTTTTGCGTCTTTAAGCGCGCGCGTAATACCGCCAATAACCGTTTTAAAATCAATCCCGCGCTCTGTGTGCCCCTGCGGATCGAAGAAAATTTCCGTATGGGTAACATGCTGCGCGGCTATCTTTTGCACATAGGCCAT
>JAGVKI010000226.1 GCA_020050695.1 Alphaproteobacteria bacterium
CGGCGGCGCGTCCGGCAGACGGGCGAGGATTAAGTGAATAATATTTTCCGTCATCTCGTGCTCACCGCAGGAGATAAAAATCTTGCCGCCAGAGATGCTGTAGCTGCCATCGGCCTGCGGCTCGGCTTTGGTGCGGATAAGGCCAAGGTCAGTGCCTGCCTGCGGTTCGGTAAGGCACATGACGCCCGACCAGTGGCCCGAGACCATCCTGGGCACGTATTTTTGTTTCAGTTCATCACTGGCATGCAGCATGATCGCGTTATAGGCGCCGTGGGTCAGACCCGGGGTGAGGCCAAAGGAAAGGTTCGATGAGCAGACCATTTCCATCAGCGGCATATTGAGCACTTCAGGAAGCCCCTGCCCGCCATATTTCGGATCGCAGGTAAAGGACGGCCAGCCGCCGGCGACATAGGTGTTATAGGCTTCCTTGAAACCATCAGGCACGATTACACGGCCATTATCATATTTCAGGCCCTGCTTATCGCCCACCTGGTTGAGCGGGAAGAGCACTTCTTCGCACAGCTTGGCGGCTTCTTCTAAAACGGGGGTGGTCAGTTCCTGCCCTGCATCGGCAAAGCCTTCGACATCGCGGTATTGATCGATCCGCAGATATTCATGCAGGATAAACTGAAAATCGCGTATGGGTGCTTTATATTGAGGCATATCATAACCCTAGCACATCAGCACTAAGATTTGGTTAACAAGCACCTAAGAAGATCGGGATTATTTAGATTTTTTAGCCTTATAGCGCACCGAGGAAATCAGCGACAGGCCGATGAATGTAACACCAATCAGGCCGGTAATCACCTCGGATACATGGGTTACCATACTTACCAGCATGATCGCCGCCAGCGCGCCGATGCCGTAATGCGCGCCATGCTCAAGGTAGACATATTCATCGAGCGTACCCTTACGCACGATATAGATGGTCATGGAACGCACGAACATCGCGCCAATGCCAAGACCAAGCATGATGATGACCACGTCCTTGCTCATGGCAAAAGCGCCGATCACGCCGTCGAGCGAGAAGGACGCATCGAGCACCTGCAGATACATAAAACCCATGAAGCCGGAATACGCGACCGATTTAGTGATATTTTGGGCCGCATCATGGCTGACATCCTTGTTGCCGGACATCATGCTGGTCATACTGTTGATAGCAACATAGAGCACCACGCCTACCACACCCGCCATCAGCGCACCGTGACGCTCCACTTCGGGCAGTAGCGCCTGCATGCCAAGCAGCAGGCAAAGAGCTAAAATCACCTCTACCGATTCGAGCTTGCCCATGGTGGCAAGGCGCGTTTCCAGCGCCACCAGCCAGTGTACTTCCTTATGCTGGTTAAAGAAGTAATGAAAAAATACCATCAGCAGGAACATACCGCCGAACGAAGCAATGCTGACATGCGAGGCCAGCACATGGCGGCTATATTCTTCCGGCTGCTCCAGCGCCAGATTGGTTACTTCCATAATAGGTAGCCCCGTGGCAAACCCCACAATAACCAGCGGGAACAGCAAACGCATACCAAATACCGCAAGCAATATGCCCCATGTAAGGAAGCGCTGCTGCCATTTGGCGCTCATGTCTTTGAGCACAGTGGCGTTGACCACCGCGTTATCGAACGACAGCGTAATTTCCATAATCGAAAGCAAACCGGCAATAATAAAACCCTGCCAGCCAGCCCACCAATAGGCAAGCGCCATGCCGATCACAGTGACGATGTTCGAGACGATAAAATAACGCATGGGTTTAATTCCTCGGGTTTAATTTCTTAGTGGTTTGCCGGTTTCCAGCATATGTTCGATACGGTCGAGCGATGGTTTGGTTTTCACTAGCTGCATAAAGGCTTCGTGCTCTAGGTCAAGAATCTGCTGCTCGGTCATTTCCTCCGACATATCGGTATCGCCGCCAGAGAGTACGTAAGCAAGCTGCTTGCAGACAACGGCGTCATGCGGGCTGGCTTTACCTGCCGCCACGAACCCGTCCACCGCCATCGAAAGCGCCACACGCGCAGTGCCGCCAGGCAAGTGAAGCACCGCAGGCTCCAATGGCGTGTAGCCATTTGCCATCGAAAGCGCCTTGGTTTTTGCATCGGCCAGCACGCGCACGCGATTCATGCTGATGCCGTCGCCTTCACGCAGGATTTTCATGTCACGCGCTTCTTCGGCGCTGCCAGCAACCTTTGCCATGGCGATATATTCAAATACTTTGGACAGCGCCGGCATTGCGCCGCCGGTAGCCACGAGGTTACCCAGCATGCCGCCTTTGGAGGATTTGCTTCCCATATGGCGCACCAGCATTTCCTTACAGCCGCCCCAGCCTGGAATCAGGCCGACACCAACTTCCACAAGACCGGGATAAGATTCGATATGCCCCTGCACCGCGTGGCAATGCAGCGTAATTTCGCAGCCGCCGCCAAGCGCCATGCCGGTCAGCGATCCCACTACTGGGAACGGTGCGTATTTAAGCGCCATCATCGCGCTCTGGCCACGGCGGATCATGTCGCTGATCTGGCTCCATGCCGCCAGATTCGCGGCCATGAGCATCAGTCCAAGATTCGCGCCGACGGAGAAATTATCGCCGTCATTGCCAATCACCAGGCCTTTGAAATCTTTTTTCACCAGCCCAATCGACTGCTCGATCATGGCGAGGATTTCCATATCCACCGCATTCATTTTTGAGGTGAGCTCCAAGCAGGCAATACCGTCGCCTAAATCCCATATGGAAGCGGACGCATTTTTAACCACCGGCTTTTTAGTCAGTTTAATGTCCGCCAGCATAAGTGAGCCTTCCGGCGGCAGGATTACCTTATACTGCCCGCCAATCGTGAAAGCCTGCTTTTTGCCATCAGCAACCTGATAGAGTTTTTTGCCGCGTGCCTTTTCCAGCAGTGGCGGAACGGTTCTGCCTTCGGCTTTCAACTTATCGGCAAACCAGTCAACGCCCATACGATCGATCATTTCAAACGGGCCGTATTTCCAGTTATAGCCCATGCGCATTGCATCATCGATACCGGTGATGTCATCGGCAATTTCAGGCACCAGCGACGCCGCATAATGCAGCATGTTCGAAAGCACCGCCCATGCATATTGCCCGCCAATGTCGCTATGGGAGAACAATGCCTGCAGCCCGCCCGCTTTTGACGCGTCCAGACTCGCCAGCGATACTTTTGCGCCCTGCTTGCTGTACTCGCCCGTTTTCAGGTTGATCACTTCCTTGATCTTTTTATCGCCGTCTTTGTTGATGCGATAGAAGCCACCCTTGCCTTTGCGGCCCGTGTAGCCGTCAGCAATCATTTTGGTCACCAGCGCCGGTTCTTCATAACGCTTACGGAAAGCATCGTCTGGCGGAAGAGTGCCCATCATTTCACGCGCGATCAGCGGCATCAAGTCAATACCGATCAGGTCGAACAGGCCGAACACACCCGTCTTTGGAATACCAACGGGACGGCCCATCACCGCGTCCGCTTCTTCCACGGAAATGCCAAGGCGGATAGCTTCGAGGAGTCCAAGCGTCATCCAGTACACACCGATACGGTTGGCGATAAAGCCCGGCGTATCTTTGCATTCTACAATGCCTTTACCCAGGCTCACATCCGCAAAGCGCGAGAGTGCGGTAAATGCATCAGCGCGTGTTTTCTCCCCTTTTACCACTTCGAGCAGGCGCATGAAACGCGGCGGGTTGAAGAAATGGGTGATCATGAAATCTTTGGCAAACGCGTCTGGCAGGCCTTTGACCAGTTCGTGAATCGGCAGCGTTGAGGTATTGGACGACACGACCGACCCGGCCTTGCGCACCGAATCGATTTTACGGTACACGTCCTGCTTTACTTCCAGCTTTTCAAGCACCGCTTCGATAATCCAGTCGCAGTCTTTGAGCTTATCGAGATCGTCTTCCAGATTGCCGCAGGTCACCAGCTTGGCCTTGTCCTTATGTACAAAGCCCGGCGGCTTAGCTGCCAGCTGGCGCTCGACCGCTTTTTGGGTAAGGGAACTGCGTCCGCCTTCTTTGGCGACAATATCCAGCAGCACTACAGGAATGCCTGCATTGGCCATATGCGCGGCAATACCGCTGCCCATTACGCCCGAACCGAGCACGCCGATTTTCTTGATTTCAATATTTTGGGCCATGGCAACATCTCCCTATGCAGCTTATCTTTAAGATAAGCCATTCATAAACTTGATTAAGACAGAAGAACAGATTTTTTTACGATAGATGATAGAAGCACATCGTATCAGATGCGCTCCAAGATAGTAGCAATACCCTGCCCGCCGCCAATACACTGAGTGGCCAGCGCATAGCGCTTGCCGTGCTTAGCGAGAAG
>JAGVKI010000034.1 GCA_020050695.1 Alphaproteobacteria bacterium
GGTCAGCAGCAGGTATTTATTGCGCGGTGTGAGAATCTTACTGAGCATGGGTTACGCTGTCTGCCTGACTGGTCAGTTGGTTCATTGCTGATTCTAGCTGTTTGCGGTAGGCCTCAAGCTGATCCTCATCCGCATCAACAGGCACTACGATAGGCGAGCCAGCGAAAAAAGCAACCCGGCCAAATGGAAGCGCTACCATAAAGCGATCCCAGCTTTTAAAGCGTCTGCTGCGTGTGGAGGAAAACGTAATGGGAACAATTGCCTTTTTTGAAATCTTGGCCAGCGCCGTTGCGCCAGGTGCTGCGATATATATCGGCCCGCGCGGGCCATCGGGCGTAATGCCGATATTGTCGCCTGCCCGAAGCGCGCGCAGTATTTCGATCATGGCGCCCTTGCTGCGGCGGCTGGTAGATCCGCGAATTGTTCCCACCCCAAAATGATGCACCGCCTGCGAAATAAGCAATCCGTCATGATGCAGGGAAATAAGTACCCGCATTTTGCGTGTATGATGCATGCAAAGCGCGGGCATCATCATCATGCGCCCATGCCAGAAGGCGTAGATGGCATTGTCCTTGCCGTCCAGATAAGGTGCGGCGTCTTTATCGATATGATTGGAGATGCGGCTGGTTTTGAACACGAGAAAAATATAAAACGCCACGATTCCTGCCAGGACTTTCTGGGCATAGGGATGCTTGAGCAGGCGCTTTTTCCGGCTCATTAGATCACCCGCTCGTGATCAACTTCATGATGGAGGGTTTCGGCGTAAAGATGGTAATATTTGCTCTGTTTTGCCATCAATTGCTGGTGGGTACCGCTTTCAATGATGCGGCCATTTTCCACGACATGGATAATATCGGCATTCACAATGGTGCTCAGGCGATGGGCGATGACCAGGGTGGTGCGGCCTTCCATAAGGATTTTAAGTGCCTGCTGGATAGAACGCTCTGATTCATTATCCAGTGAAGAAGTGGCTTCATCGAGCAGCAGGATAGGGGCATTTTTCAGCATGGCGCGCGCAATGGCAAGCCTCTGGCGCTGGCCGCCGGACAGGCGCACGCCGTGCGCGCCGATCATGGTGTCGTAGCCCTCAGGCAGCTGGCGGATAAAGTCATCGGCGGCGGCGTTACGCGCCGCTTCAAAAATTTCCTCATCGGTTGCGGTTTCGCGGCCATAGCGGATATTGGCGCGGATGGTGTCGTCAAACAGCATGGATTCCTGCGGCACAAACGACATGGCGTCGCGCAGCGAATGCAGGGTGGATTCGTGGATGTCCTGCCCATCGATGCGAATATTGCCGCTGTTGATGTCGTAAAAACGCAAAAGCAGATTCATCAGCGTTGATTTGCCGCTGCCGGATAAACCAACCAGCGCAGCCGTTTTACCTGCCGGCACTTCAAAGCTGACATCATGAATGCCGATGCCGCTGTCGTTGTAATGGAAGGTTACATGGTTAAAGGCGATATGCCCCTTGCTGATGACCAGCGGCTGGCATCCCGGCCTGTCGATAATGGTGGCCTGAGTGTCCAGCACTGAAAACAGGCGGCTGGCGGCGGCCAAGCCTTCCTGCAGGGTTGAGTTAAGGCCTGCGACGGAGCGCACCGGCTTATACGCCATAAGGAAGGCTGCGATAGAGGAGAAGAACGCGCCGGTGGTGGTTTCGCCGTCCATGACCTGGAAGCCGCCATACCAGATAACACCGGCAATGGAGGCGCTTGAGAGCAGTTCCATCAGCGGTGATGCAGCTGCCTGGATGCGTATGGCTTTGTAATAGAGCTTGAACAGGCCCTCGATAATGCCGCCCGCGCGCTCGGACTCGAATTTTTCACGGTTATAGGATTTAACCGTGCGCACGCCCTGGAAAATTTCATCCAGCGTGCTGGTGAAATCGCCCAGCTGCATCTGCGTTTTGTCGGATACTTTGCGCATGCGCTTGCCCAGCCGGATGATCGGGTAAATCGCCAGCGGGAAGGCAAGGAATGCAATGGCGGATAACGTAGGGCTCTGGTAGATCATCACGCCGACCAGGAAAACCAGCGACAGCATTTCCTTGGCGATACCGGTAAGCACGGTGGAGAACGCATTGCGCAGCAGCGCAATATCATTAGTGAAGCGCGAAATCAGGCGGCCTGATGACTGGTCATGGAACAGGCCAAGGTCGCTATGCACCAGGTGGTTGAACAGGCGTATCTGCATATCGGCAATAATGCGCTGGCCGATATAGCGCATATTAAGCGTATTGCCGTAGTTGCCTACTGCGCCAAACAGGGCAATGGTAAGCACAGCAACCGGGATAAGGGTAAGCATCTCGCGGTCGCGCTCGATGAAGATTTTATCGAGTACCGGCTGTAGCATCCATGCATTGGCGGCAGTGGCGATAGCGACAATAAACATACACACCACAGCGGTTGCCAGATGGCGCTTATGCGGCAGGATATGCTCGCGCAGCAGGCGCAGGATCAGTTCAGTGCTGGTATAGTTGCGTGACTGCATGTGTTTTACGCTCCCGCTACCGTCATGCCGTCAATACGCAGTGTCGGCGCATTGCTGGCGTAGCGGAAAACAAGATCATTGGCCGGGGTGGCGGCGGCAAACATGGCGCTTAAATGCCCTGCAATGGTCACTTCGGAAACCGGATAGGCAAGCTGGCCATTTTCAATCCAGATGCCAGCAGCGCCCTGGCTGTAATCCCCCGTGACGGTGTTGATGCCCATGCCGAACGTGTCGGTGACGTACAGGCCGCTTTTAATGTCAGCGATCATGGCAGCCGGTGTGATGCTGCCATTTTCCATATATAAATTGGTAGCAGAAGGCGACGGCGGCGATGCAATACCGCGCGCGGCATGTCCGGTGGTTTCCATTTTCAGTTTATTGGCGCTGCGCATATCGAGCAGCCAGGTGGTAAGTACCCCGTTTTCCACCAGGGTGCGTTTGCGGTTGGCGACGCCTTCGCCGTCAAACGGACGTGAGCCGAGGCCGCGTATGCGGTGCGGGTCATCGATGATCTGTACCTGGTCGCTGAAAATTTTAGTGCCCAGGGCATTTTTAAGAAAGCTGGAACCGCGCGCAACGGAACTGCCGGAAATAGCGCCAGCCAGTACGCCGACCAGGCCGCGGCTGATGCGCGGGTCAAATATGACGGGCACCTGGCACGTGGGAACCTTGCGCGGATTCATGCGGCGCAGTGCGCGGCGCGCTGCTTCCTTGCCAAGCACTTCCGGGCTTTCTAAATCGCTGCAATAACGGGTACTCGAATAATCATAGTCGCGCTCCATGCCCGTGCCGGTGCCTGCGACCACCGATATGGAAAGGGAGAAATGGCTGCTGCGGTAGCTATGGGCGAACTGAATGCCGTCTTTGCCTGCAATGGCAAGGCAGGTGGTGCCAGAGCCATAGGAGGCGTCTGCGCCTTCGGAGATCGGAAGA
>JAGVKI010000053.1 GCA_020050695.1 Alphaproteobacteria bacterium
GCTGACCGATGTGGCGGTTGCCCATTTATCGCCGATTACCCGCAAGATGCGCGAACTTCTTGATGCGCCTGATTATATTGATCAGGTACTGGCACGGGGTGTAGCGCGCGCACGTGAGGTCGGCGGACAAACCGTAAAAGAAGCTAAGGATTTGGTGGGGTTTCTTAACGTATAACTTTAACTTTTGCCTCGGCTACGTGCCCATGTTACATATGAGTGCGCGCCTCAACTAAAGACAGTCATCACAAGCAACCGACCGCATGCAAACCAGACCCGTCATTCCCTTTGGGACCATGCTTAAAACACTGATGGTGGTGTCCGCCCCGTCACTGCTGGTGCTGTCGCTTTTTGCGGTGCTTGGCGAACTGGATTTCAATTATTTTATCTATGGCTATTTCGGCATTATGCTGATCTCGGCGGTGTTCGTGGTGCCGTTCCTTTCTAACATTTCGGCGCTTACCCATTACGTAAACGATCTTTCCATGGATAAGCGCGTGCGCTCGCCGGACCTCAGCTTCCTGTCCAACGTGGGCGAACTATCGGGTGCGCTCAACCGCCTGCAGCGCTCATGGGAAAACAAGCGCCAGGAAATGGAAACGGTGATTACCGAGCGCGAAATCCTGGTAGATACCCTGCCGGACATCCTTATTATGACCAATGACGATAAAATGGTCGTGCGCACCAACCGCGCCGCCCGCAATATCTTTGGCCAGAACCTTGCCCACCGCCCGCTGCGCGAGATTATCCCTAATGATCAGCTGATGAACGCGATCACTGCGGTGATTGAAGACCTGCAAGGGCAGGAAGTGGAATTCTACATGGAAGACCCGGCGCCGCGTGACTTCCACGCGATTATCGAGCGCTTCCCGATTCCCTCTGAAGGTGGTATTTCCATTGTCATTACGCTGACCGATATTACCCAGCAAAAGCGTATCCAGCGCATGCGCGCCGACTTTGTGGCCAATGCCAGCCATGAAATCCGCACCCCGCTTGCAAGTATCATCGGCTTTATCGAAACGCTGCGTGGCCCTGCCAAGGACGATGAGGGTGCCCGCGATGAATTCCTGAGGGTTATGGCCGATCAGGCCGAGCGCATGAGCAAGCTGGTAAATGACTTGCTGTCGCTTTCCAAAATTGAGATGAACGCACATACGCTGCCGGTGGCAAAAGTCGACCTGCTGCGCATTATCCGCTCGGAGAAGCAGCATTTCGAATGGGCGTGCAAACAAAAGAACGTGACACTGCGCCTGAAGCTGACCGATACGCTGCCGCCTACGCGCGGCGAAGATGAAGAACTGGCGCAGGTGGTGCGAAACCTGCTTGGCAATGCCATTAAATACACCAACCCGGATACCGAGGTGGTGCTGACGGCCAAGCTTACCTCGCAGCTGCCGGATGATCCAAGCATGCGCAGCTTATCGCGCGCCATTACCTTTTCCGTGCAGGACCATGGCGAGGGTATTTCGCGTGAACATATCCCAAGGCTTACCGAGCGCTTCTACCGCGTGGATACGGCGCGTACCCGCAAAGTCGGCGGCACGGGCCTGGGCCTTGCTATCGTAAAGCATGTACTCAACCGCCACCATGGCGTCATGACCATTGAAAGCGAAGTATCGCAGGGTAGTACCTTTAGCGTGTTCCTGCCGGTGTATGACGATGTGGTGCAGCCGGGCGACCGCAAGGAAGATGAATATGCTGATGAGGGTATGTTATGAGCACCCGTGCTACCCGCCCATTACCACGCACGAAACCACGTCGATACGGTCAGACAGTGGTAAAAGCCATGCTTTGGCTGGCGGCAGCTACCACCATCATGGTAACAGCGGGTATTGTGTTCTCGGTGCTCTTAGAAGCACTGCATTTCTTTAAATTAGTGCCGGTGAGCGATTTTGTATTCGGCCTGCACTGGAGCCCGCAGATGGCGATGCGCGCTGACCAGGGCGGCAGCAGCGGCGCGTTTGGCGCGGTTCCGCTTTTTGTTGGTTCTATATTGGTAACGCTTGTTGCCATGCTGGTTGCTGTTCCGGTCGGGCTGCTTTCTGCTATCTATATGTCGGAATATGCGCACCGCAATACACGCAATTTGCTGAAGCCCGTGCTGGAAATTCTCGCGGGTGTTCCGACCGTGGTATACGGCTATTTTGCCATCATGCTGGTAGCGCCTGCGCTGCGCGGGTTCGGCGCGGCGGTGGGCCTCGACATTGCCTCGGAAAGCGCGCTGGCGGCAGGACTGGTGATGGGGGTAATGATTATTCCGTTTATTTCCTCGCTGTCTGATGACGTGATAACCGCAGTGCCGCGCCATTTGCGCGAAGCATCGTATGGCCTTGGCAGTACGCAGTCCGAAGCTATTTGCCATGTGGTGCTGCCTGCTGCGCTTCCAGGCATTATGGGAGCGGTGATGCTAGCCATTTCGCGCGCCATTGGCGAAACGATGATTGTGGTCATGGCCGCAGGCTTATCGGCCAATCTTACGCTCAACCCGCTTGAATCGGTGACCACTGTAACGGTGCAGATTGTAGCATTGCTGGTCGGCGATCAGGAATTTGACAGCCCCAAGACGCTGGCGGCATTTGCGCTTGGCCTGATGCTCTTCTTTGTGACCTTGCTTTTAAATATTATTGCCATGCGCATCGTCAATAACTACCGCAAGCAATACGGGGCGCTATGACCAGGCAGGCAAACCAGCAATGGCATCAAAAACGCATGCGCGCTGAAAAGCGTTTCCGCTGGTATGGCCGTGCTGCGCTCGGCTTTGCGGTGGCTATGTTATTGCTGCTGCTGGTGAGCCTGGTAAGCACCGGCTATCAGGGGTTTTTCCAGACACAGCTGCGCCTGCCGCTTAATTTTGATCCGGCGGTCATGGAATTACAGGCGGGGCAGAAGCCGCAGGAGGCTTCGGTATCTACCTATCAGCGCCTTGCCCATATCGCGCTTAAAGATGCGTTCCCAGACGTAACGGAGCGGGCTGAGCGCCGCAGCCTGTTTGATCTGATCAGCATTAATTCCGGCAGTGCCATACGTCCTGTAATCGTGGTTGACCCATCGCTGATTGGCAAGACGGCAGATGTATGGGTGCCAGCTTCCAGTACGGTGGATATGTTCATGAAGGGCAATATCCTTGCCTCGACACCAGAACTTGAACGCAAGATCAGCGACCAGCAGATCGCATGGCTTGAGCAGCTAAAGAGCAAAGACGCTGTGCGCATGGCCATTAATTTCGATTTCTTCACGCGCGGCAATTCCCGCCTGCCGGAGCGCGCCGGATTCTTCGGTGCTATACTTGGTTCTACGTTTACGCTGTTTATCTGTATCGCGATTGTATTCCCACTGGGGGTAATGAGCGCTATCTACCTAGAAGAGTTCGCACGCAAGTCGCGCTGGGTAGATATTATTGAGGTAAACATCAATAACCTCGCCGCCGTGCCGTCTATCGTATTTGGACTGCTTGGGCTGGCGGTCTATATCAATGTCATGCATATCCCGCGCTCGTCATCGATAGTAGGGGGTATGACGCTGGCCATGATGATCCTGCCTGTTATTATTATCGCCACCCGCACGGCGCTTAAATCCATCCCCAATTCCATACGTGATGCGGCGCGCGGTCTTGGTGCGCTTGACGTGCAGGTGGTGTGGCACCATGTGCTGCCGCTGGCCATGCCAGGTATTATGACGGGTACCATTTTGGGTATGGCGCGCGCCATTGGCGAGACAGCGCCGCTGCTTATGATTGGCATGGTGGCGTTCGTGGCCGATTTGCCAACGGGCGTTGCGTCGCCAGCCGCTGTAATGCCGGTACAGATTTACCTTTGGGCAAGCAGCCCCGAAATGGGCTTTGGCGAAAAAACCTCTGCTGGCATTCTTGTATTGCTCATGCTATTGCTGACGATGAACGCGCTGGCGATTATCATGCGCAAGCGTTTCGAAACCCGCTGGTAGCCTGCATTTATGACCGCCAAAATTTCAGCACAGAACGTCAAAGTCTTTTACGGCGCAAAGCAAGCGCTCTTTGACGTGAATCTCGATATACCCCCCAACAGTGTCACTGCACTCATTGGCCCGTCGGGTTGCGGCAAATCCACCTTCCTGCGCTGTATCAACCGTATGAACGATACGATTGATAACTGCCGCGTTGAAGGCAGTATCATGATTGATGGCACCAATATCAACAGTTCCGAGCAGGATGTAGTGTTGCTGCGCTCATGGATTGGCATGGTGTTCCAGAAACCAAACCCGTTTCCCAAGACCATATATGAGAACGTCGCGTATGGCCCGCGTATTCATAAGATGACATCGAGCAAAAAAGAACTCGACGAACTGGTGGAAAGCAGTCTTCGCCGCGCAGGACTTTTTGAGGAAGTAAAAGACCGTTTAAATGAACCTGGCACCGGCCTGTCAGGTGGCCAGCAGCAGCGCCTGTGCATCGCGCGCGCCATTGCGACCAGCCCCGAGGTCTTGCTGATGGACGAGCCCTGTTCGGCGCTTGATCCGATCGCGACGGCGCAGGTCGAGGAGCTGATTGACGAACTGCGCGAGAATTTCTCGGTGGTGATCGTCAC
>JAGVKI010000009.1 GCA_020050695.1 Alphaproteobacteria bacterium
AGTTAATGTCATTGTGCCGGTGGTTCAACAGCCTGTGCATAACCTGCTGCATGGCTTGTTTGGATAATCCCTGTTTACGTTCTGCCATATCCCCATCCTTCCGCCAGAAGGATGGGGATTATTTTACGACAACGCAGCAACAGGGAGGTGCTCTGCGTTACACTTTATTAAACTATTAGGTTTATAATTACAACATATAAACAATTAATAGTTTTATATGGGTGCGCAGCATAAGTTGTTTTCTACAAGATATTTCAGTGTTTTGTTGCTTTCATCCCTGGCGGTGAATACGCTTGCGCTCGCGCTTCCGCTTATGACCATGCAGGTCTATGACCGCATCCTGTTTAACCGCTCTGAAGACACCATGAAAGTGCTGGTGACGGGCGTTATTATCGCATCCTTTATTGAATTGATCCTGCGCAGTTGCCGCAGCATGGTAACCGGCCTTAACGGCGCGCAGTTTGAACATGAGGCAAGTTTGCTTGCCGTGCGCCGGTTATTGGAATCGGAACCACGCAACAGCATGAACCGTTCAACCAGCATTCTCATGCAGGATATAGGTTCGGTCGTTCGCCTGAAAGATTATTATGGCGGCCAGATGATGATCACATTGCTTATCGACATGCCATTCATCCTGCTGTTCCTTGCACTGGAAACCTACCTGGCCGGGTTTCTGGTGATTGTACCCTGCGTGGTACTGGTGGCATTTCTCCTGATCTCCTGGCGGCAGGGTAGGAAGCTGCAGGCCTTTATGCAGCAGCGTGAAAGGGCCGATAACGAACGCTATAATTTTATCACTGATGCGCTGAATATTATTCACAGCATTAAGGCATTATGCCTGGAAGCGCCGATGGTAAGACGTTTTGAAGAAGTGCAGCGTGAAAGCGGCCAGCTCAATTATCGTATTGCCTGCCTGCATGGGCAGGCCGGATCGCTTGGTTACGGCTTTTCGCAATTTATGACGGTTGCCGTACTGTGCGCGGGTGCACCGTTGGTAGTGGAAAGCCATATCACCACAGGTACATTGATTGCCTGCGTACTGCTTTCCGGGCAGATTATGCAGCCGCTGCAACGCGGCCTTGCTATCTGGATCCGCATGCAGGATATCATGATTGCAAAAAAGCGCCTGCATTCGCTGGTGTCGCTTCCAAAGCGCGAGTTTAATACTGCTGAGTCGCTGATCACATCTCCTGGCGATGTGCATCTGCAGGATGTCTCTTTTCGCTATAACGGCAGCAGTCTTTTGATACGCGGGGTTAATCTTGATATTGCACCCGGCGATGCCATTGCCATAACCGGCGCCTCAGGTGCGGGCAAAACCACTCTTCTGGAATTGATTGCAGGTATTTTCCAGCCGGATTCGGGCGCGGTAATGATTGGCTCCATGCACGCATCGCGCATACCGGTAGCGGAGCGCCCGCGCCATGTCGCCTACCTTCCGATGTATGGCATGATACTGCGTGGCAGCATCATGGATAACCTTACAGGATTCCAGCCAGGCATGCGCTCGCAGGCAAGGCAGGTGGCCGATATGCTGGGCATCGAGCGTGCGGTATCACTGCTGCCAGCTGGGTATGATACGCCGCTGGAAGGCCATATGACCGACGTGATTTCACCTGGTCTCAAGCAGCGAATCAGCATTGCCCGCGCATTGCTACATAAGCCTCGGCTTATTTTATTCGATAATGCCGACCATGGCATGGACCATGAAAGTTATGCCCATATTTTTGAACTGATGGCGCGGCTGAAAGGTAAGGCAACCTTGGTGCTGGTGTCGGAAGACCGCAACATGTTGAGTCTTGCCGATCATGTGTTGTGCCTGCATGAGGGGAATCTTTCTGCGGTTGCAGCTCCTGCCATGTTTGTCTCTGCGCGTAAAACCGCAACGCAGGCACAAGGGTAGGGGGTATATGAGTGCATTACTTCAATCGGGTATTTTGACGGCTTCTGGCATTTCCGAGGATATGGGAAAGCCCAGTGAATGGCTGGAAAAATTATCAGGTCACGGTATCTTGCGCTGGCAGCATGGGCATACCAATCTTGGGCTGCTGTTACCTGTTCTACTGGAAATTGGTGGCTGGCAGGGTGATATTCTATCCTTGTGTGATGCACTGCCGTGTTCGGCGCATGCGGTGAGTGTGCCCGACATACTGGCGGTGATGAGCGCGCTGGGCTACCGTGTTCAGCATCAGCGTGTGCAGGCCAGCCAGATCAAAGCCGAGAACCTGCCGGGGCTGTTCGTTCCCAGCAATGCCCATAGCTGGCGCGCGGGTATTGTGCTGCGTGAACTGGGTGAATACGGGTTGATCTGGGATGACGGGCGTGAACAATACCGTGGGAATCTGCCTGACGCGCAAGGTGATTACTATGTATTTGAACGTATCCATGTCAGCGATTCAGAGCAAAGCGATAGCCTGGTGCAAAGCTGGCTGGCTACATTGTTTGAACGCTTCCGCCCGCTTATCTGGCATGCCATAGGGCTGAGCCTTGCCATGCATTTATTTACGCTGGCGATGCCGATTTTTTCGATGGTGGTGTATGACCGGGTAATTAATGCGCATTCGCCTGGCACCTTGCCGTTATTGACCGTAGGGGTTCTGGCAGCGCTGCTGGTTGAGCATATGATACGCTGGATGCGCATCCGCATTGCTGGGTGGATTGGTGCGCGCAGCGGCCTGCTATCGACCAGCGCCATGTTCGAGCGTCTTTTATTCCTGCCGGCTGCCATCATTGAACAGGCCAGTATTTCCGCACAGATTGCCCGTATACGCGCCTTTGAATCGGTGCGTGATTTTATCACGGGCCCCGTGTTTCTTACTATTTTAGAAATACCATTCCTGTTTGTGCTGATCGCGGTGATTGCATTTATTGCAGGGCCGGTAGCGCTGGTTGCAACGGCTATTGTGGTATTGCAAATATTGCTGGCGCTTTTCCTGCATGCGTTTTGGAAGCGCAATGGCCGAGAAGCGGCTCATGCAGCCGCCCGCCGTCAGCATTTGCTGATGGATATGATCGGTAACATCCGCCCGCTGTATGCTGCCGGGCTTAGTGAGCGTATCCTGGCGCGTTTCCAGTCCGTCAGTTTGCAGGCGGCCATCGCCAATCACCGCTTTATGCTCAATAGCGCCATATTGCAGCATGCCTCGGCCTTTATTACAGTAACGGCGGGTGTCATCACGATTGTCTGGAGCCTGGGGCGTATATGGGAAGGCGCCATGACGGGCGGCGCGATGGTGGCCACGATGATTATCACCTGGCGTGTGCTCTACCCATTGCAGGCGCTGTGCGCCGTTATGCCTCAGCTTGAGCAGATACGTGCCTCGCTTACGCAGGTGTCACAGCTTATGAATTACAAGCCCGAGGCCCATGCCGCGCATGTGGTGCTTGCACGCCATCCCCTGCAGGGCAATATCGATATACACAATATCGGTATGCGCTATGACCGCAAGTCCGACCCGATTTTCATGGGCCTGAATATCAAGATCAATAAAGGTGAAATCATTGCCATTTACGGCGGTAACGGCTCCGGAAAATCCAGTATACTACGCTTGCTGCTTGGCCTTTACCCACCCGTTGTGGGCAGTGTGCGTTTTGATGGCGTGGATCATCGCCAGTTCGACCCCAGGTCACTGCGCAGGCAGATTGCTTATCTACCCCAGCAGCCGGAACTGTTCCCGGGCACCATTGCCGATAACCTGCATATCGTCGAGCCGCTGGCAGAAGAGTACAGGCTGCGCCAGGCGCTGCTCTGGGCCGATGCGTGGGAGACAATCCAGCAATTACCCGCCGGTATCAACACGCCGCTTGGCGAAT
>JAGVKI010000110.1 GCA_020050695.1 Alphaproteobacteria bacterium
CTATCTTAGTAGAGAAGGGAGGCAGGTTATCACGCAGGCTCCCCAGGTCATCAGCTATATCATCACCAATTAAATCGGAGCGCGTAGATAGCACCTGCCCAAGCTTAATATAGGCGGGCCCGAGCCTTTCAAGTGCAGCTGCCAGCCTTTTTCCTTTGCTAAGCCCCGTGCTGCGCTTACGAAACAGCCGGGCGACTTTAGCGCCTACAGGCGATATATTGAGTTCATCAAATATAAAGAGCGCGTCTTCCCGCGCCATTATCATAATAGTGGTAAAAAGCCTGCGGCTGTTTTTCAGGAAACGCAGCATCAGAACTTACGCCCGGAATGGATGGCAACGGTGCCGTAAGTCAGGTTACGGTATTGCACATTATCGAAACCTGCCTGCTTGATCATATCGGCAAACACATCCTGCTGCGGGAACTGGCGGATACTTTCCACCAGATACTGGTATGGATCGCCATCACCAGTGACCATCTGGCCAATGCGGGGAATGACATTAAAGGAATAGGTGTCATAGACTTTACGCATCCATTCAGGCTGTACCTGGCTGAATTCAAGGCACATGAAGCGTCCGCCGGGTTTCAATACACGGAAGGCTTCGGCAAGCGCCTTATCTATATGGGTGACGTTGCGGATACCAAACGCGATGGTGTAGGCATCCCATGTATTATCAGCAAAGGGGATTGCTTCTGCGTTACCGCACATCCAGCTTACACCCCTGGTAATGTTCTGGTCTATGGAGCGGTCACGGCCCTCAATCACCATCTGCTCATTAATATCGCATACAGTAACTTCGCAGTCTGCACGCTTAAGCATACGAAACGCTATATCGCCCGTACCGCCCGCCACATCGAGGATTTTCATACCATCACGCGGGGCAAGCCAGCGCACCATGTCATTTTTCCATATACGGTGAAGGCCGCCGCTCATCAGGTCATTCATGATGTCATAACGCGACGCAACGTTATTGAACACACCGCGAACCAGCGTTTCTTTTTCTTCGGTGGCAACCTTGCGGAAACCAAAATGTGTTGTGTTGGTCATTGTTATGAATCCTGTAGAAACGGCGTCAAAATAGGCGTATTTAGATGCCGACTCAACCTATTTTACGTTAATTATCATGCCTGAATTACCAGAAGTCGAAACGGTGCGCCGCGGACTTGAGACAGCGCTTGCTGGAAGCATCATTGAGAAAGTGACGTTGCGCCGCGCCGACTTACGTATTCCTTTTCCCGCAGGAATGCGAAAAGAACTGGAAGGCTTCCGCATAAAAGCCATACGCAGGCGCGCCAAATATCTTGTGTTTGAGACATCCGGCAGCCAGCTGCTCATTGCCCATCTGGGTATGACGGGGCGGTTTTCGGTAGAATCGCAAAGGCCTAAACGCTTTGCTGCGCATGATCATGTAGTGATCGATTTAAAAGATGGCCGCTGCATGATTTACAATGATGCGCGCCGCTTTGGGCTGATGACCTTATGCGGGCATAATGAACTGGGTTTACACCCTATGTTTGCTCATCTTGGCCCGGAACCGCTGGAAGAAGAATTCAGCCCCGCTTACCTCAAATCCGCTCTAAGCTTGCGTCAGGCGCCTATCAAAACGGTGATTATGGACCAGGCCGTAGTCGTCGGGGTGGGTAATATTTACGCCAGTGAAGCGCTTTACCTGGCGGGTATAGATCCGCGAATCCCCGCGGTCAAAGCCGCTGATAAGGCACATAAGCTGGTGAAATCCATCCATAAAGTGCTACATGCCGCGCTGGCCTCTGGCGGCTCGTCACTTAAGGATTTCCTGCATGTTTCGGGGGAGGCGGGCTATTTCCAGCATCAGTTCAATGTCTACGGACGCAAGGGTGAGCCTTGTATTTCCTGCAAAAAACCCATAGAGCAGATACGGCAAGCCGGGCGCTCAACCTTTTTCTGCAGCCATTGCCAGAAATAACCTGCTGTATCGTATCAATATTTAAATATCCCCTAGACGCACTGGTATACCCCCCTAAATACAATCGCCAGAGGCCGCCGACTATGCCATTACAAACCCTGCAAAGGCGCAGAAATACTGGCCTTACATCGGCAGGAAAGAAAATGATTTTTCTGTGCTAATTACGCTTGACGCGGCACCAAAACGTCATTAGTGTCGGTAGTCCGTCGCCAGTAGATACTTAGTGCCTGGCTGGTGGAACGAGAGAGATTCATTTTAAAGATTAAAGTTAAGGCAACGGGAATAAACATGGCTAACCATAAATCAGCAGAAAAACGCATTCGCCAGACTGCGACCCGCACCGAAGTAAACCGTGCGCGCGTCAGCCGTATCAGGACCTTTATTAAAAAGGTTGAAACCGCTATTGCTTCCGGCAAGAAAACCGAAGCACAAGCTGCCCTGAAAGCTGCGCAACCAGAAATGATGCGCGGTGTAAGCAAAGGTGTACTGAAGCTCAATGCAGCGTCGCGCAAACTGAGCCGCCTGTCCGCCAGCATCAAGAAGCTCGCCGCTTAATCCTACCTTCTACCTTCAAATACTATCGCCTACCCCACACTGCTATGCAAAAGAGCAGGACGAAGAATCATTGTCTGAATTTCACCGCAACAGGGAATATCAACAACGCTTATGCTCTTGACAAAACAGCTGCAACCTACTGATTTTTCGAATTTTGATGAGTTGCTGTCCTTAGCTGGCAGCCGCAAACATCGCAGCCTGCCTTACGCGGGGGATGTTACCGCTGAAGAAGCATACCGTTTTCTTAAAACCAATGAGGGCCTGCTGCTCGATGTGCGCACCCTGCCGGAGTGGCAGTTCACCGGCACCCCGGATATGAGTGAAGCCAAAGGCGGATTTACCACCATCTCCTGGAAAATGTACCCGACCTTTGCGTCCAACCCGCAGTTTTTAGAAACACTGGCGACTGTAAAAGACATCAGCAAAGATATTCCTATTTTCTGCATCTGCCGCTCTGGCGGCCGCTCACTGGATGCTGCCATTGCAGCAACCGACGCAGGTTACCGTTACTGCTTTAATGTCATTGGTGGCTTTGAAGGTGAACCTGACCGCGAAGGTCATCGTGGCACCGAGCAAGGCTGGAAAGCGGCAGGCCTTCCATGGAAACAGGGATAAAGCCCATGTCAACAGCCCCGCTTGAAATGCGCACCATGGACGACGAACTGGCTCTGGCCTGGGATCGCGTCAGCCAGAAACTCAACGCCCGTTACGGCGATGCCGTATTTAAAAGCTGGCTGAAGCCACTTAGCTATGCTGGCAGCAGCGATGGCCGCGTTACCTTGAGCGTGCCAACCCGTTTCATGCGCGAATGGATCAATTCGCATTACTCAGAAGAAATCCGCAGCTACTGGAATGAAGAACCGGCAGCCGAAGGCCACGCGCTTGAAATTATCGTGCCTGCCGCCAATGCCGTAAAAGCAGAAGCGCCGCAAGTGCAAGAACCGGTAGCAGCAACCGTTACTGGTGCATCGCCGTCGAATGTTATTACCTCGGGTACGTGGCAGAATACCGATTCGATTGATAGCGACCTGCAAATGGGCGCGCCTCTGGATCCTCGCTATACCTTTGATAATTTCGTGGTTGGCAAGCCGAATGAACTGGCGCACGCCGCCGCTCGCCGGGTTGCCGAAACCTCGCAGGTTGTCCCTGGCTGCAATCCCCTGTTTCTCTACGGTGGCGTTGGCCTCGGTAAAACCCATCTGATGCATGCTATTGCATGGCACATCCGCCGCAATAACCCGCAGCGCCGCGTACTGTATTTATCAGCCGAAAAATTCATGTACCAGTTTATCCGCGCCCTGCGCTTCAAGGAAGCCATGGCGTTCAAGGAACATTTCCGCTCCGTTGACGTACTGATGATCGACGACGTGCAGTTTATCAGCGGTAAAGATTCCACGCAGGAAGAATTTTTCCATACCTTCAATGCGCTGGTAGACCAGAACAAGCAGCTGATTATCTCGGGTGACCGTTCGCCGTCTGACCTTGAGGGTATTGAAGAGCGCGTGCGTTCACGTCTTGGCTGGGGCCTTGTTGCAGACATCCATGCTACTACCTATGAATTGCGCCTGGGCATTCTTCAGTCGAAGATCGACCAGATGCCACATGTACAGATTCCGCAGAAAGTTACGGAATTCCTCGCTCACAAAATATCCTCCAACGTTCGTGAACTCGAAGGCGCACTGAACCGCGTTGTTGCCCATGCAACGCTGGTTGGCCGCCCGGTTACGCTGGAAACCACACAGGAAGTGCTGCAAGACCTGCTGC
>JAGVKI010000302.1 GCA_020050695.1 Alphaproteobacteria bacterium
CACTGGCTGCATTCATCTTCTTTTCCAGGCGGAAGTATTTATCCCTCTCATCATCGGTAAGTTCGCTTAAATTCACCTTGCCGTCAGTGGTCTTTCCTTTTTCAAACAGTTCTTTTTTGAACTCTTCCATATCTTTCGTAGTTTTTTCATACATCTTGAGAGGCAGTTCCAGTTCCTTCTCAGCTTGAATGGATTCAGCTACTTTTGCCGCATCCTTATCCGTGACAGACGGTTTCTCAGTAACGCCCTTTTTATCTCTATCAACAGGAGATACCTCAGCAGGCAACACATCTTTGCCGGCAGCTGCCTCCTTTTCAACACCCTCAATTTTCTGCTCCAGCCGGCGAAGCTGGGCACCAATCGTGTGTTCATGCGGCCTGTAAACTAAATCCTCGGAGACAGCGGCGCCGCTATCCCTATTATTAGCCAGTTCATACACCGCATCTTTTCCGCCGCCTTCAATACGAGACAAGCGCTTATTGAGTTCCCATATCCTGCGCTCTTCGTCTGAAGAGAAGGCATGAAACCCTCTATCGCCACCGTACAGTTCCATTTCGGAGGGAGCTGAAATTCCCTTATCTTTTTCTAATTTTGCAATGCGCGCTTCTAACTCTTCTAATTTTTTTCCATCGAGCGCACTATCTCTGCCAAGCAGTTCTTCTATATTGGGCATAAACCCTCCTCTGTTCGTCCCTTATATTAACGTTAATTAAGACACTGAAGTAGTTAATTTTCTGTGACAGGAATTATTACAAAAATAATATCAATAATTATCAATAGGTTATTTTCATTGTTTTTACCGGTTCAAAAATGCCGCCATGCGGGAACATAGTAAAAAGAGCGGGCGTAATCTGGCGGAATAAAAGCAGAAAGACTGATAGTGCTACATAAAAATGCATTTGATGATACGCATAGCCGAGCTATAACCATCGCCATGGCTAAACCAATAATCAGCACTGTTATACTAAATTGGAACCGCTCGCATCTGCTGGAGCAGACGCTACAGAGCTATATTGATACGGTTACCTGCCCCCATGAATTATGGATTATCGATAATAACAGCAGCGATAACTCCCAGGAAGTAATTGAGCGTTTTCTGCGTACCTATCCGCAGGCCAAAGCAATCCGCCTCAAAGAAAATATGGGCGGCGAGGCCTTCAACCAGGTGATTGCTCAGCTTTCGGGCGAACTGATTTACCTGTGTGAAAATGACCAGATACATATGCCGGGCTGGTGCGAAAAAGCGCTGCACGCCTTTCAAAGCTATCCGTGGCTGGGCCAGTTCAGCCTGCATGCGCCGGTGCCTACCGATGCAGAAGCATGGGTAACCAAGCCGGTAAAACCACGATTTAAAAATGGCTGCCTTGTCTACCAGCTGTTTACCAACGTCACCACGTCATGCCTTATCCGCCGCACGCTATTTGAAAAAGGCCTGCGGGTACGCAATATCCCGAATGAAAATAGCGCAATCAAACTGCCAGATGACGGCGCACTCGGCGGCGACATCAAAAGCATGAATTACTGGATTGCCTATAGCGATCATTATTACGTGCGCAATATCGGCCATGAAGCTGCGGAAATCGAAAGCAACCCGGATTATTACCTGCCCAACTACGAAGCCAAAACCATGGTGGGTACGCAGGAACTGGGCAGGCGCGTGGCACTGCAAAAACGCCTGGGCAAGCTTCACCGCCAGAGTGTTATCTTCCCGGAAGAGCCGGTGCTGGGTGAATTATCCAGTCAGGGAGTAGGGGAACTTGCGCCGCGCTTCTGGTCCATGTTCGACAGCCGCACACCCGAAGTAGAATGCGTGGAACTTATCCATTCGCTGGTGCGCCTTAAAAAACCATCCAATGTACTCGAGACAGGCGGATGGCGCGGCTATACAACCGTGGCTATTGCCAAGGCGCTTACGGCTAATGGTTTTGGCAAGGTAGTCACGCTCGAAGATGATGCGCACGCCAACCCATACCTGGCGGAGCGCATCGCAGAACTGCGCCTGGATAATGTGCTGCTGCGCAATGAAAAGAGCGACCGCTTCAACAATACTGAACATTTTGACTTTGCTGTTTTCAATTCTAGTTACGAAGATCAGGAAGAAGAATTCCTGCATGCCGTTCCGTTTCTAGAAGAGGGGGCAACGGTAGTATTTGCTGGCGAGCGCCATGATAAACATGCCATCGACAGCAGGCCAAAAACATACGAACGCCTGGGAATGATCACCGGCCAGTATTTCCCCACACCACGCGGTATTTATGTAGGAACCTATCACAGGCCAGCGTCACCCGATACACGCCGCACTATATTCGGCCTGTCTTCCGGGCGCAGCGGCACCGCTTACCTGACCTCGCTGCTTAAGGGTTTACCGGGACTAATCGCGCTGCATGAGCCTGAACCCAAATACCAGTGGCAGACCTTGCCGCTGCAAAATAATGCCGAACATGCCAGGAAATTTGTAAGCGGCCCCAAAGCAAACTGGATCAACCAACTGCCGGACGCTACGTATTTTGAAGCGTCGCATTATCTCGCCAAGGGTTTCATGGAAACATGGGTAGAAGATTGCAAGATGGTGCCGGATGCCATTATCATTGAACGTGACCCGCGAAAAATTGCCTCGTCATGGTATGGGCTGAATGTCGATTTTTTCACAGCCCCCAGCTATGTGCTGCAGCACATGCTGCACCCAGAAGATAAGCGCCAGCTATTCCTTCCGCTGAAAAACTGGAAAGCGCTGAACAATTACCAGCTTTGCTACTGGTATGCGCTGGAAGCGCAAAAGCGTAATGCCTATTACGCTGATTACCTGACTTCAAAAGGCGGAAAAGTATTTATCACATCGCTTGAAGCACTGATCAGCGGCAAGGATGTAATACCGCTTATGGAATGGCTGAATATCAAGCTGGATGAGGAGATGACCTCCATACTGATGCAGCGTTCCAAGCAACGCATCAATGACAAAAATCAGTTTAAAAACGCCAATCGCCTGAAATCCATAAAGGAAATGGATCTAGATGCATTGGAAGCGGCTGTGTTAGAGCAATGCAGAACCAGTGAGTAAGTTAACTTACTCAAGCGCGCGGTTTGCTTTAGGCGCGCTACGTATCTTTGCGGCATAGCCTGTTTCTTTACGCATCTGGGTAAATTTTTCTGTTTTATCTGCGCGATCATCCGCCTCAACAATAGCTGAAGAATGCTCGCCGCTGGCCAAAACATGCAGCCTTACGAACTCATGAATCACGGGATCAGCATAGGCCATATGCTTCATGATACGTTGTATATTCATATAGAAACTGCTTTCAGGCATACCTACCCGCGCTGCAATTTTTTTGTTACTGACTTTAGGATCCGCCGTTTTTTCTTCCAGATAGGCAGTGAGCATCATGCGATCTTTTTCTGGTAGCGTCTGTGCATATTCACGCATTTCATTGACGAGGGAAGCAGCATCCACCTTATGGCGCGACGCGGTGAATTGTTCAGCCTCCAGCATGCCATGCAAGTTTATATCGCGCGATTCGCCGGAATAGTTCGGAGTATCCAGCGACACAAAATGCAATTTCTTTTCGCGTGACGATTCATGGCGGCCAAGGCGTGTACGATGAAAATCAATCAACCGGCGCTTGATCACAGAGACTGCAAAACCAGACAAATTCTCAGGCTGAATAGAAGGCGACAGCATGGCTTCGTCGAATGCATCGCCTATTTTTTCCTGAAGTTCCGCTTCGTAATTTGTCCTGCTTCGGCTGGGGAAACGAACCTTTTCCCATTTTTCCATGTCCTCAATTACATCGGCATTACACAGGCGAGCCGCATCGATATACATACGCACACCCGCAATGACAGCCTCTGATTTCCAGTGGCCAGAACCACGAGACTCACGGATACGGGCGCAGAGAAGATGGTTTATTTCGCTGCGGTAATGCTCTAGTTCCTTATCGCCCATTGTAGCGAGCGTTGCCTCAACATGCTTACGCACCGGGTTGCCAGGCTGGTAATAGTCCTCAGCGGTGATCTGCCCATCCAGGAAACGCCCAAGGTCATTCCAGGCAGCAATCTTGTCATGGGGTATCTGATTATTTTTATCAATAGCGTGGGCCAGGAGCAGCGTTTTCCACCGATCCAGGGTAACGCCGCCCGGGGCAAGTAAAATCTGCTGTAATGCCATTTCTGGCGCAATACCGTCTGATTCAGTAAACATGAATTGCCCTGTGATTGTTTTGCTCCCGGTATGACCGTAATGGTAAATAAAGGATTAATCAACGCAAACAGAGTGAGTAATTACAGGCTGTTGTCAGGAAAATGTATGCCATCAGATTAAAGCGCCACGCGTATCAAGCCATTGATTATACAATAAAAAAGGGCTCCTTAAAGAAGGAGCCCTATTTTTAAGTCAGGTTGACTTAGATACGTCAATTAGAGACGGATCGGAGTAACCTTCTTAGCAGAAGCAGCTTTCGCCATCAGGCTCATGCCAACTTTCGGCTTGGAAGATTTTGCAGGCTTCTTAGCAACTACTTTTTTCTTAGCAGCAGGCTTCTTAGCAGCTACTTTTTTCTTAGCAGCAGGCTTCTTAGCAGCTACTTTTTTCTTAGCAGCAGGCTTCTTGGTAGCTACTTTCTTCTTAGCAACAACCTTCTTCTTAGCAACGGTCTTCTTAGCTACTTTCTTAGCAGCTGGCTTCTTAGCCGCTTTCTTCTTCGCAGCAGGCTTCTTTTTTGCAACTACAGACATGGTAAACTCCATCTTGGTTTAGACGTACTCATTCACACCACGTGCTTGAATACACATATACTCATAACAGAAAATTCGTGAATTTTCTATTAACATAAAATGCAATGTTACGTACTCTTCGACACTTGCCAGTGATCACACATACATTTCATATCGGATACGTTATGAATACTCACACGTGCAAATACACGCATAGTGCGAGTTACAACGAATCGCTTGCGATACAATCAACAAAAATAATTATGCTGTTTGCACTGATGCATCGCACAGATCACAATGCAAATATCATTCCGAGTGTGATATAAAAATCACAATTTTTCGCTCTCACGAATGTGATTTGCGTTTGCGTGATCACTCTATCGGATATTTTTTATGTTCTGCGTATCAAGAAGCAGGGGTGCGACTAACACTTGCAACGCTATCTGCATTATAGTTATGTAACATTATCATTATCCATAAGCAGGCAGCATAAATCATGTACGAACAGTTTCTGCAGGTTCCCGAGATCACAGTGCATAAGCTTCAACCACGCAAGACCCGCTATTGTATAGTAGTGGGCGTATGGAACGAAGGCGAACGTATTACCCGGCAGATCGAACGCATGCAGGCCATCGCTGCGCAAACGGACATCATCGTGGCCGATGGTGGCAGCACCGACGGCGCCACTTCACTGGAAGCCGTCACCGGAAAAGTAAGTGCACTCATTATAGATAAGCGTCGTCATGGACTGAGTGGCCAGTATCAATCCGCCATCGCCTATGCAATGGCAGAAGGATATGACGGCGTTATCATGATCGACGGCAATGGCAAGGACGGGGTGGAGGGCGTATCGCATTTCGTTCGGGAACTTGAAAATGGCGCTGACCTGATTCAGGGATCGCGTTTCCTGCCGGGCGGCGAGTATGACAATATACCCATGGTACGCTATTACGGTATCCGCTACGTATTCAATCCCGTGCTCAACTTCTTTTGCCGCTTCCGTTTCACCGATGGGATGAATGGGTTTAAAGGCGTAAGCCGCCGCTTAATAGAACATCCGGGCGTTCAACCATTCCGAGACATCTTCCATTATTATAGCCTGCAATATTATTTTAATTACCGCCCTGCGCATCTGGGGCTGAAGGTTATGGAGGTTCCTGTTTCGCGCAAATATCCAAAAACCGGCCAGATACCTACTAAAATCCACGGCCTTAAAGCGTACTATAAAATTTTACGCGAATTAGCGAAAACCTGCCTGGGGTATTATAACCCTCGCTAAGCTTGCGTATCGATGCATAAAAATCGGTTATCATAACTATAATTTAACCAGCATCGTTTACCCATATACTATATAATAAGGCACCATCCGGTAGCATATGGGCAGCAGGGCTATTACATATCGCATTCTCATTCTCGTTGTCATGATGCTGGCAAGCACACCTGCTTTTGCCATTTCCTCTTATTTTAAAAATATGGGAGCGACACGCTCATCCAATATTTCGCCGTTCACCAAATGGACCGGCATGGTCATTCGCTATAACCATAATCAGAAAGCTGACGATAGCGATTGTGGCAAAACCCGTTTTCACCCGTGCTCGGTGATGGAGTGGAAAGGGCTTGTTGATTCCATCGAATCAAAGCCGCTCAGGCAGAAACTGGAAATCATCAATAACTGGTCAAACAGCCACCCCTATATAGAAGACATGATCAACTGGGGCATGGAAGACTATTGGGAATCGCCTTACGAGTTTATGGGCATCAGCGGCGACTGCGAAGATTACGCCATCTCCAAATATTATTCCCTGCGCGCCAGCGGCGTGCCATCGGATAAGCTGCGTATTATTATTGTGCAGGATTTAAACCTCGGTGGAATCATCCACGCCGTCCTTGGCGTATATGACGACGGCGACCTATATATATTAGACAATCAGATCAAGCAGGTCACACCTGCGCTTCGTATTTTTCACTACCGCCCTGTATACGGCATTAATGAAGATGCGTGGTGGTCATATCACCCTACAAATAATTAATGATATGACTGCACACTGCATGGCGTATTTACATACTTATATATAATGATACAGTAGCCAGCACAAAGGCCAGGAGACATCGCATATGCCTGAATCAGCAAAATCAGTTCCGCAGGAAAACCCTAACTTCACCCCAAAGCTTTATGGCATTGCGGCACTCGTGACCGTATTAGTGCTTAGCGGGCTTTGGCTTGTATCGCGCTATACGCAGAGCGATTTCCAGCGTGACCAGGCTATCTGGCAGGAAAAGCTGAGCCTGATTGCCGAGAGCCGGGCAAGCGAAGTCAATAAATGGGTAGCCGAGCATTTCAATGAACTGCGCCTGCTGGCGGATAATCCGTCACTACGCGTTTACATGACCGAAATACAAATGCAGGAGGCAGCAACACCTGCCCAGGCACCGGCAGAACCTGCTGCCCAGTCCTACCTGCGTAGCCTGCTGCTGTTTTCTGCTGAGCGCACCGGCTTCATCAACCGCAGTAACATGTCGTCGATCCCGGCCAATGTAATGCCTGAAACCGTCAACGGCGTTGCTATCTTTAATAATAAGAACGAAGCCGTCGTCTCTACTATATTAAATAATGAAGCGCGCACGATCATGGCGGCGCAGGTCAAAAAGATCGCAGCCGGACAAGAAGGCTTCATTGATATGTTCAAGGCCAGCGACAATAAACCCTATATGGGCTTTGTCGTTCCTATCTATTCCATTCAGGGCGACCGCAACGCAGCGTCACAGATTGGCCATGTAGTAGGCCTCATCGCCGCTGACGACGCGTTTTTCGCTTTGCTCAAACACCCCGGAGTTACCGAAAAAACGCTGGAGACCATCTTGGTGCGTAAAGCAGGTGGCAGGCTTCAGTATCTTTCGCCGCTTCAAGATGGTAGCACACCTCTGGCCAAAGATAATGCCATGGACGCAAATAAATTCAGCGAAGTAAACATGGCCAATAATGTTGGCGGCTTTGCCATGCAGCAAAAAGACTACCGTGATAAACCGATCCTTGGCACTTCACGCAATATCAACGGCACGCCGTGGACCATGATTGTAAAGATCGACCGTCCAGAAGCCTACGCATCGGGCAACGACCGCCGCGTCAGCATGATGACGTTTTTCCTGCTGATGATTGCCTTCATTATAATGGTGATCATCGCCATCTGGTGGTACGCGCATTCAAAGCGCGCGATTTTCTTGTCGCGCTATTTCCGAAAACTGGCTGCGCAGTCGCAGTCGCAGGAAATGCTGCTTAAGCTGGTGACCGACTACCAGCCTGAATCCATCATGATTGTCGACACAAGCAATACCATTCATTTCGCAAACCTGCAGGCAGCAGTCGATGCGAACCTTACCCCAGGCACCCTGACCGGCAAGTCAATTAAAGACGTGGTGGGCAAGGACAGGGCAGTGCAGATTGGTGGCCAGTGCTTGCAGGCGCTGGAAGATAACGCTGTCGGTTATGACATGTATCGCATTCACGCCGATGATAAAGAACGCGTGGTGCGCAGTGCGTTTGTGCCACTTAAATATATCCCTGTACCTTCGCTGTCGAAAAAAGTACCGGGCGTATTGGTGGTAGACCAGGATGTAACCGAAGTAGTACATGAGCGTGAGCGCCGCACGAAAACCAGCCAGCAGCTGGTAAACATGCTGGTGTCTCTGGTGGATAAGCGAGATCCGTTCTCGGCCAACCATTCGCAGCTGGTATCCAAGGTTGCTTATGAAGTAGCTATCAGTGTAGCGCTTGACCAGAGCATGGTGGAAACCACGGAAACCGCTGCACGCATGATGAATATTGGTAAAATCGTCGTGCCGACAGAACTGCTGACCAAAACCAGCGGGCTTACGGAAGAAGAAAAAGCCATCGTGCGTGATTCGATGAATGTGCCGTCTGACATGCTGCATGGCATCAGCTTTGATGGCCCGGTAGAAGAGACGCTGCGCCAGTGGCAGGAACGTTGGGACGGTAATGGTCCGCTCGGCCTGAAGCATGAATCGATATTGGTATCCGCCCGGATCATCGCAGTGGCTAACGCGTTTGTCGGCATGATCAGCCCGCGCGCATGGCGTGATGCTATCCCGGTTGACCAGGCGAACAAGTTCCTGCTGGAAGATTCGGATAAGGCATTTGACCGCCGTATCGTAATCGCACTCATCAACTATGTGGAAAATCACAGTGGCCGCGAATGGCTCACCAAGATGATGATCGATACCTCAGGCTTCAAAAAAGTAGCACGCTAAGCTAATCAGCCGCCCGTAAATTTATTGCTGCGTGGGAAGCCGGTAGGCGGCAGCCTGCCTGCATCAGCACGATTGCCGAGCCATGGCTTCAGATCGGTCTCGGTACGGATTTTACCACCCAGCTGCCAGCTTAGGCCTTCCTTCAGCGTAAAGACCTGCAGGTCAGAAAGACCGCCATCCTTATATTTCTGAAGCGTTACGCCCTGGCCCTTTTTCATTGGCGGAATCTGGGATACTGGGAAGAGAAGCAGCTTACGGTTATCACCGATAACGGCGATATGATCGCCTTCGACAATGGTGCAAAGCGCTGCCTTGTGATTGTCGGTGAGGCTGAGTATCTGCTTGCCGCCGCGGGTTTGCGCTACGATGTCTGCCGAGTCAACAATAAAGCCTTTGCCCGAAGTCGAGGCAATGAGCAGCCTCAGATCGTCTTTATAAATGCACATGTCAACAATATCGACATCGTTTTCCATGTCGATCATCAGGCGCACTGGCTCGCCATGTCCTTTGCCGCGCGGAATTTTGTCGCAGGGCAGGGTATAGAAGCGGCCATCGGATGCGAACATCAGTAGCTTGTCGGTCGTCTGGCCGTGAAGCTGGAAGCGCTCTTCGTCACCTTCTTTATATTTAAGGTCGGATACGTCAAACACATGGCCTTTGACTGCGCGCAGCCAGCCCATCTTCGAGCAGATAATGGTGATAGGCTCTTTTTCAACGAAGGCTTCAATGTCGATGATCTTGCCAACAGGCGCTTCCGCAAATTCAGTGCGGCGCTTGCCAATTGGGTTTTTGGCACCAAAGCGAAGCTTGATGTCTTTGATTTCATCGGCAATTTTCAGCCAGCATTTTTCATCGGAAGCCAGAAGGGACTTGAGTTCCTTCTGCTCTTTGGAAAGTTCGTCATGCTCGCCTTTGATCTGAAACTCTTCGAGCTTACGCAAGCTGCGCAGGCGCATGTTGAGAATGGATTCCACCTGCACTTCGGTGAGCTTCCATTTTTTCATCATGATCGGCTTGGGCTCATCTTCTTCACGGATGATGCGGATCACCTCGTCAAGATTGAGATATGCAATGAGCAAGCCAGCGAGCACTTCCAGGCGGTGGGCAATTTTACCCAGGCGATAGTTGGTGCGGCGGATCAGTACTTCCAGGCGATGGTCGAGGAACGACATCAGCACTTCTTTCAGGTTCATCACCTGCGGTGTGCCCTGGGCGCTCAGTACGTTGAGGTTCAGGTTAAAGCGCGATTCAAGATCGGTTACCTTGAACATGGATTCCATCAATACTTCCGGATCCACCGAACGGTTCTTAGGCTCCAGTACAATGCGGATTTCCTCAGCCGATTCATCGCGGATATTGCCCAGTAGCGGCAGTTTTTTGTCCTTGAAGAATTCAGCAATCTTTTCGATCAGCCGCGATTTGGGAATCTGGTAAGGGATTTCGGTGATCACGATCTGGTAAAGGCCGTGGCTTAAGTCTTCCTTATGCCATTTGGCACGGATGCGGATAGCGCCGCGCCCCGTTTCATAGGCATTGATGATGTTTGCTTCCGGCTCAATAATAATACCGCCGGTAGGAAAATCAGGGCCCGGGATAAATTTCACCAGACGGTCTACTTTACAATCGGGATGCGCGATCAGGTAATTCAGCGCATCACAGATTTCACCTACGTTATGAGGAGGAATCGAGGTCGCCATACCCACGGCAATACCTTCAGAACCGTTGGCAAGCAGGTTGGGGAAAGCCGACGGAAGCACCATTGGCTCTGAGTCTTCGCCGTCATAGGTAGGGCGGAAATTCACCGTATCTTCGTCAATGCCGTCGAGCAGCGCCATGGCCACTTCGGTCAGGCGCGCTTCGGTATAACGCATCGCCGCCGCGTTATCGCCGTCGATAGAACCAAAGTTACCCTGGCCTTCAACCAGTGTGTAGCGAACAGCAAATGTCTGGGCGAGGCGAACCATCGCTTCATATACAGCTACGTCACCATGCGGGTGGTATTTACC
>JAGVKI010000312.1 GCA_020050695.1 Alphaproteobacteria bacterium
ACTCGAAAAAATCGCTGGCGGTATTTTCTTCACCCGCGACCTGGTATCGGAACCGGCCAACATTATCGACCCGGAAACCCTTGCGGAACAATGCCTCACGCTTGGCAAGCTTGGTGTGGAAGTAAGCGTACTGGGCGAAGAAGAAATGTATGAACTCGGCTTTGGCGCGCTGCTTGGCGTAGGCCAGGGCTCAGTTAAAGAATCGCAGCTGGTAGTCATGCGCTGGAACGGCCTTGGTAAGGGCTCGAAAATCCCGCCGGTCGCTTTTGTCGGCAAAGGCGTGACGTTTGATACAGGCGGCATCAGCATTAAACCTGCTGGCGGCATGGAAGAAATGAAATGGGACATGGGCGGTGCAGGCACCGTGATCGGGCTCATGAAAGCACTGGCTGGCCGCAAGGCGAAGGTCAATGTGGTGGGTGTCGTCGGCCTGGTGGAAAATATGCCCGGCGGCAATGCCCAGCGCCCTGGCGACGTAGTGACCTCCTACTCCGGCCAGACCATTGAAGTGCTCAACACCGATGCCGAAGGCCGCCTCGTGCTGGCGGACGCGCTGTGGTATACGCAAAAGCATTTCAAACCGAAAATCATCATCGACCTTGCAACGCTTACCGGCGCGATCATCGTAGCCCTGGGCACCTCACGCGCTGGTCTGTTTTCCAACAATGACAAACTGGCGCAGCAGCTTTCCAAAACCGGTGAGAAAACCGGCGAAGAAGTATGGCGACTGCCGCTTGGTGATGTCTATGACAAGCAGATCAATTCCGACATTGCCGACATGCAGAATATTGGCCGTGATCGTGAGGCAGGAAGCATCACCGCTGCGCAGTTCCTTCAGCGTTTTGTGAACAATGTGCCGTGGGCGCATCTGGATATTGCAGGTGTGGCATGGACTAAGAAAGATAGCGATATTACACCTAAAGGCGCAACGGCCTACGGCGTTCGCCTGCTTAACCAGCTGGTTGCAGATTACTACGAAGGTAAGTGATATGAAATTTGACGCACGCATTGCTCTTTCTATTTGCCTGCTCGCCACTCCGGCGATGGCTGGCTCCGCGAAAGTAAGCTATGACACCTGCTCGCATGAACCAAACAACAGCGCGCAGATAGCCTGCCTGACAAAACAATCACAGGCGCTGGAAGCACAGCTTCAAGGCGCTTATGAAAAAGCGCTGACCGTCTACATGAATAATGCCCAAACGCTTGCGGCATTCAAGACTGCGCAAGCGCGTTGGCAAGAGTTCCATAAAGCCAATTGTAATGTGCCTTCGGCAGATAATTCGCGTTACGGACAGATCGCAGCTAATATTTGTCATGTACGAATGCAGGCGGAGCGCATCAACGAGATTAATTACATGATGAAGCCATGACCGCCATCCAGTTCTACCACCTTATTTCTACGCCCATGGAGCGCGCCCTGCCCAAATTGCTGGAAAAGGCACATGGCGCTGGGTTTAAACTACTGCTGGTGGCTGGCAATGAAGCGCGTGTTGAATATCTCAATGATCTTCTCTGGACCTATGATCCGGGCAGTTTCCTTGCCCATGGCAGCGCCAAGGATGGAAACAGCCAGCACCAGCCTATTTTTATCTCTACCGAAACCCAGGCTCCTAACGGCGCCAACATCATGGTGGCTACCGACGGCACCATCCCGCCAGAGCCAGAACATTTTGAGCGCATATTGGACATGTTTGACGGAAATGACCCGGAATCCGTGGCAAAAGCCCGCCAGCGCTGGACTTTATACAAGAATGCCGGACACAGCATAAGCTACATGAAACAGACCGAAAATGGCGGCTGGGAACAAAAAGCGGTTGCATAACTGCCAATAACAATTATTAACCATTCATGTCCAGTATTGCCGCAACTCCCGCCTCTATACCGTCTGCCATTGGGCAGCGCAGAACCTTTGCCATTATTTCGCATCCTGACGCCGGCAAAACCACCCTCACCGAAAAGCTTCTGCTGTTCGGCGGGGCGATCCATCTTGCCGGTGCAGTAAAAGCAAAAAAAGGCGGCCAGTCCGCCCGCTCCGACTGGATGGCCATTGAACAGCAGCGCGGCATTTCGGTGACCGCTTCAGTGATGACGTTCGAGTATAACGACCATACCATCAACCTGCTCGATACGCCGGGCCATAAAGACTTTTCCGAAGACACCTACCGCACGCTGACGGCGGTGGATTCGGCTGTAATGGTGCTCGACGGCGCCAAGGGTATCGAAGAACAGACGCTTAAATTATTCGAGGTTTGCCGCCTGCGTGATACGCCGGTTATCACCTTCATCAACAAGATGGACCGTGAGACCAAAGAGCCATTTGAACTGCTCGACGAAATCGAAAAGACCCTGGCGCTTGATGTATGCCCGATTACCTGGCCAATCGGCATGGGTGAGCGTTTCCGCGGCAGCTTTAATGTGATGACCGATACGCTCTACCTGTTCGATGCAGGCAGCGGTTCGCATATCACCGATTCCATCCAGTTCAAAGGTGCCGATGACCCGGCGCTGGACGAGCATGTTCCTACCGCTGAACTGGCCAAGTTCCGCGAAGAAGTGGCGATGGTCAAAGCCATCTATCCGCAGTTCAACAAGCAGTCCTATCTGGAAGGCCATTTAACGCCGGTATTCTTTGGTAGCGCCGTTAATAATTTCGGTGTGCGCGAACTGCTCGAGGCATTATGCGATATTGCTCCCCCGCCGCGCGTACAAGCCGCAGAACCACGTTCTATTGCACCTGAAGAAGCTAAATTCAGCGGTTTCGTGTTCAAGATCCAGGCCAATATGGATAAGAACCACCGCGACCGCATTGCCTTTGTGCGCATCTGCTCAGGCAAATATACACGTGGCATGAAAGTGCTGCATGTGCGCTCTGGTAAAACACTCGCGCTCAATAACCCGGTGCTGTTCCTGGCGCGTGAGCGCGAACTGGCGGAAGAAGCATGGCCGGGCGATATTCTGGGTATTCCGGGTCATGGGCATTTGCATATTGGCGATGCCCTCACCGAAGGTGAGCAATTATACTTCACCGGCATTCCTAACTTCGCGCCGGAACTGTTCCAGCGTGTGCGCCTTGATGACCCGCTCAAATCCAAGCAGCTTAAAGCAGCACTCGAACAATTATCCGAAGAAGGCGCTTCGCAGATTTTCAAACCGCTCGATGGCTCGCCGTGGATCATTGGTGTTGTGGGCGCGCTGCAGTTTGATGTGATCGCATCCCGCCTGCATGCGGAATATGGCGTGCGCGGCAGCTTTGAATCGGTGCAATACACCACGGCACGCTGGCTCAAATGTACGAGTCAGGCCAAGCTCGATGAATTCTGCGATAAGAACAAATACAGCACCGCTGAAGATGCCAGCGGCCAGATCGCTTATCTTGCTCCCAATGCGTGGCATTTGCAGCGCATACAGCAGGACTGGCCAGATATTGAATTCCTGAAAACGCGCGAAAACCGCTAGCAATCCTCACATACAAAAACTCCCGCTCCGCATACGCGGAAACGGGAGAAAACAGTATGTTTTTTGAGGTAGCTACTCACGGCTTGTTACTCGCCGCCACCGCCGCCTGAATCACCGCCACCTGAATCACCGCCCCAGTCACCGCCGCCGGTGTCACCACCGCCGCCAGTATCGCCTGAGCCGCTGAACAGACCGCTGAAGAAGCCGCCACCGTCGGTGCTTACAGCGCCAGTCTTTTCTTCCCCGCCCTGCGCAAGCATGCGGATGAAGAGATTCAGGATGTCCAGGTAAAGGGCCATCGCCGAATCAATGGCGTTGTCCACGGTGGGTTCAACCCGTTGCGCACGGTTCATGTCATACACGATGTACAACGAGAACAGCGCCATGCCGAACCAGTCAGCCACCGATAGCATGCCTTGGACAGGCACCTGCGGAAACAGCAGCTTGATCAGCGGGATCGCGAACGTTCCCGCCAGCAGGATGCTGAGTCCGCCGAAGAGCCACGCCCCCCAGCTTTCGAGTGAGTCTGGTATGACTGCCCCGATAAGCATGAGCAGGCCGCTCACCACGCCGGTGGTGATCATGATCTTGACGACGGATGCCGCCTTGAACATGCTCACATACGGCCCGAGGATCAGCCCGAACGGAATGGCCACCATCATGTAGCCGATGAACGAGAACAGCGGGTTCTCGCTAGCGGCCACTAAACAGCCCAGCAGCCCCACCACCAGTACCCCCAGGTGCAAGACCCAGAAGTTGACCGGTGCGTTCCACACGAACTTGTCGCTCCCGGCACGGGTGGAGTCGAACTCCAGCCAGCCGGTGGTGTGGTAGGCGACCACCCCCGTTGCTGTCAGCCCGACCAGGAGCATAAGCCCCATGATCAGGTTGAAGTAGCCGCGCGAGATGTTACCCGCGCCACTGCGAGACCAGACGCTTTCGCTTTCCATGATAGTCCCTTTCCGGACTTGGCGTAATCACGCTCAAGACAACGTGTCTTTTGCGTGGAAAGCCTAACGCACTTTCGTGCGGTAGTTCCCGGGAGTGACAAACAGCAACAAGCTGCCTTCACTCACAAAAACGAGACACAGACATTTTAATGAGATTCGCATTCAAATCCAGTGGAAACATTAATATATTTTAACTTTTATGATTTCATATAACGTTGATTTTAAATAATAAAAAACCCCGCATGCTTTTATGCGGGGTTTTTCTTAAATTCACTAACGGCAAGTATTAGTCGTTATCTTTAGTGATCGGCACGATCTTGCCAATCAACTGACCGCTGGAATCATAGACTTTACCACCACCGACCGGGGTCATTTCGACGCGGCCATACAGGCGGTTTTCCTGATCGACCAGATTCAGGTTCTGGGTCAGTGAACGCACTTCCTGCTTAGGAGCTTCCTTGGGTTCGGAAGAGCATGCGCAGATGGCGAGCATTATCGCCACACAAGATAGGGTACGAGTAAGCTGCATGAAAAACCTCATTAATTGCAATTAATACCAGGATCATTCCTGCTCAAGCAATATAATGAACTGAATAAAAAAGATATATGAATTGCAGCCGTGGTACTTATGCCAGTTATCGTTGAGGTGGACCAGTAAAGCGGCTGGCTGTTGTTCTATCTGTACTTGTGCCATTACCCTCAGCCTGACGGCGACGCATTTCTTCCAGTTCGTCCTGAGGTATACCCATAGTGCTCTCGTCAGCGCGATAGTTCGTATCGCGCACGCTCATGGTACCGCCTTTTGCTGCAGCCGTGCCAAGCATATCAGCCGCAACAATTGCAAGCTTTGTGCTATCATCCATAGCAATATGCGGATGTTTACTGTCTGCCTTATACAAATCGGCAGGTATAATTTCATTCAGATCATTAATGCCAACCACTTTTTCAAGGTCTTGGGTAGTGCTGCGAAACATGCCCTTTATTTTTACTTTAGGGCTTGCGGCAAGAATGACCACACCGGAAGCTCTCCAGTCATGGGATGCCGCCGCTATCTCTCTAACCTCAGCTTTGGTTAATGTATCCGGCACATTAATTATACGGGCACCATTAAGCACGCCATAACCACTTGCCTGGTTACGCAGATGGTCTGCCATGCGCGAACGTTTTGCATCATTTTCTTCAAAATAGACGGTATTGTTGATTTGTCCGGGAATCGCCATAACTGTCCTTCTTTAGAAAAATTCACCCTGTCATTATATTAATTTATGTTAGTAAATTTACCATTAAGGATGGTTTGTTATTAAACCTCAGACTTTTACCTCTTCCCGTACATGCTGTATCCCCATAATATTCAAATAAATGGCCCGATATTCAAGGAACAGCCTATGTCTGTACTACCCTTACTGATTGAACCGCTTTCACGCCTGCTGGATAAACTTATCCCCGACCCGGATGCCCGCGCCCGCGCGCAGGCCGAACTACTCAAATCCGAACGCGAGGCGGAACTGGAAACATTGCGCCTTGCGTTATCTGCCGACCAGTCCCAGATGACAATCAATGCGCAGGAAGCCACACACACCAATTTATTTGTCAGCGGGTGGCGCCCCTTTATCGGCTGGGTGTGCGGCATTGCCTTTTGCTATCATTTCGTGCTGCAACCGCTACTTGCCTTCATTATCAGCAATAGTGGCCATCATGTTGTGCTTCCGGTATTCGATATGGAGGAGCTTTCCACCGTGCTTATGGGCATGCTGGGACTGGGCGGATTAAGAACCATTGAAAAAGTCCGCGCATCTGGTAAATAAAATAGTATGAAAGCATTACGAGCATTTTTCGCCCGCCTGTTTGGCAAAAAGAACCCGCAGCAAGTGGCCTGGGATAACCTGGATTACGGCAAGCCCAGCACTGCTAATGATGAATTTCGTAAACAAAACGAAGTCTAGACAAATGCGGGTGTAGTTCAATGGTAGAACGGCAGCTTCCCAAGCTGCATACGAGGGTTCGATTCCCTTCACCCGCTCCAAACCCACACAGGAATCAGCTGCAAATCGCTCAAACGCCGGGTCAAAATGCATATTAGCAATAGGGTACCTTAAGTGCGCATCACAAAAGTTATTTTCGCATGCGACGACAACCCCGTTTACAGCGATTTATGGGAGCATACGTCGGAAATCTGCTTTAAAAAACTTGGCATCACTCCGGTACTGCT
>JAGVKI010000122.1 GCA_020050695.1 Alphaproteobacteria bacterium
AACATCACTCCAAAGATTCCTATATCAACGAACTCTACATTACTGTGGTGCGCAAGGCCGATACCAAGGGCGCGGCCAAGGTGCATCATTATCTGAAAAAAGCATCGGAAGCCGGTAACAAATCCGCCCAGGTGGAATCCATGCGCGATGCGCAGAAGGAACTTGCGGAAGCTATCCACCGCCTGGTAGCTACGCTTAAGGATTATAACGCGCGCGTGCTCGGCTGCTACGAGAACGAAGAGGGCGTGTTCTCTGAACCAATGGAATTCATGTCGCGTCTGATCAATTGCGGTTTCTCGCAGCCGATGCGCTTTACCGCAACCGATATTTCGCACTACCTGCCTATTTACCGCCTGTATTTTGGTGACCGCGCGATCGAAGTCGCTGGCGCTCCGCAGAAGCGCTTTGCTGGCATGATCAGCATCAAGGAATATGCCCCGGCGACGGCGGCTGGCCTGCTGGACGGCTTCCTGCAATTGCCGTTCGAGTTCGTGATTGCGCAATCGTTTGCGTTCCATAACCGAAGCGTGAACATCAACCGAATGCAGATTCGCCAGCGCCGAATGATGGCCGCAGAAGACGCCGCTATTTCGCAGATCGCTGAAATCTCCGACGCACTCGATATGGCCATGTCAGGCCACGTGGCGTTCGGCCCGCACCATATGACGGTACTGTGTTTTGAAGAAAGCCTGCCTGCACTTGAAAAAGTGCTCTCGATGGCAATCGCAGAACTGGTAAATCTCGGCATCAACCCCGTGCGCGAGAAATTCGTGCTTGAGCCAGCCTTCTGGGCGCAGCTGCCTGCCAATTTCGATTCGATTGCACGCGGCGCAGACATCAGCACCATGAACCTGGCGGGCTTTGCATCCTTGCATAATTACCCGATCGGTAAAATCGCAGGCAACCACTGGGGCGATGCGGTAACCGTATTCGACACCTCATCGGGCACGCCGTACTTCTTCAACTTCCATAACCGAGACGTAGGCCATACCACGATCATCGGGCCGACCGGCGCTGGTAAAACGGTACTGCTCAACTTCCTGTGCGCTCAGGCGCAAAAATTCAACTGCCGCATCTTCTTCTTCGATAAAGATAAGGGCGCTGAAATCTTTATTCGCGCTATTGGTGGTAAATACACCGTTATCGAACCGGGCAAGGTCTGTAACTTTAACCCGCTGCTGTTGCCGGATACGCCAGAAAACCGCACGTTCCTTGGGGAATGGCTGCATACGCTGGTAACCGTGCATGACGAGCCGTTTACGTCCGAAGATATGGACCGCATCAACGAGGCTATCGCCGGTAACTTCAAGCTTGACCGCAAAGACCGCAAGCTGCGCAATATCGCAGCCTTTATGGGTATTGAAGGCCCCGGCACACTCGCTGGCCGCCTGAAAATGTGGCATAGCGGCGGCCCATATGCAGGCCTGTTCGATAACGACGTTGACGTGGTGGATTTCAGTAAGGGTAACTCGTTCGGCTTTGAAATGGGCGAAGTTCTCAAGGAACGTATGAGCCTTGAGCCTACGCTGCTGTATCTCTTCCATCGCATCAACCTGTCGCTCGACGGCACTCCAACCGTGATCGTACTCGACGAAGCATGGGCACTTATCGATAACAAGATTTTCTCAGGCAAAATCCGCGACTGGCTGAAGACGCTGCGTAAGCTGAACGGCATGGTGGTGTTTGCAACGCAGTCCGTAGAAGACGCCACGAACAGTTCGATTTCAGAAACGCTGATTCAGCAGACCGCTACACAGATTTTCCTGCCGAACCCGAAGGCAACCGATGCATACCGCAGGGCCTTCATGGTGACCGAGCGTGAATTCAACCTGCTGAAAACGACCGATCCGGGAAGCCGCTACTTCCTGGTGAAACAGGGTAACGACGTTGTGGTTGCGCGCATCGATCTTTCGGGAATGGATGACGTAATCAACGTACTATCTGCACGTGCCGAAACAGTATCCGTACTTGATGAAGTACGTAAGGAGTATGGTGACGAGCCAGAAGCGTGGATGGCTCCGTTCCAGGAACGTGTTAAATTGGAAAGAGAAAAATTTGCTGCTAAGGAACCCAAAAAGTAGAGGGCTCACCTTGTGGTGCATGCTCCTTTTGGCGACTCTGGTAACGTTTGTTACACCGGAGCCGGCAAGGGCGTTTGACTTCGATGGCTATGGCCCGCCTGTCAGCGGTGGTGAGGTCTGCCCTAACGGTTTCGGGCTGACACGCCGTATTGTGCCTTGCGTACGCGACACCATATTAAAAGCAGTAAACGAGTTTCTACCTGAGTTTTCCGATTTTCTTCGCACGGCGATCAATGCTGCCTGCGTCCTGGCCGTTGCTATCGGCGGCCTATGGGTGACGAGCGGCCGCGTCAATGCAGGCCTGAGAGATATGAGTATCCTGTTCCTGAAAATAGGGGCGGTGGTCGTTATGACCAATAACTTCGGCGGCTATTTCAACATGTTCCTGGATATGATGGAAGAAATGCTGGCAATGGCAGGCCGTTATGCACTCGATATGAGTTCCCTGACTGAAAACCCTGCATGCCCTGCATTCAGTAATGCCCACCTCTCACTACTGGTTTGGGAGCAGGTGGATTGTGCCATTGAAGTGCTCATCGGCGGGATATTCTATGTAGGAACCCTGTCCGCTGGTATTGCAGGATTCCTGATGGCTGCCGTATTATCGACCACGGCAGGTGTATTTATCGGGCTTATTGGCTTCTATCTGGTGATCCAGTTTCTCTACGCTATTGCAAAAGCAACCTATACCTTTGTTTCTGCTTATCTGGCATTTGCATTCATGGTGCTGATCTCGCCTATGTTTATTCCGTGCATCCTGTTTAGGGCAACCAAGCCTTACTTTGATAAATGGCTGCGTCTTACCATCAGCTTTATGCTCCAGCCAATGATTGTGTTTGCTTATATTTCCATGCTCATGGTCGCATTTGATGCCACCGTGTTTATTGGACCAAACTCAGTTTACCGTGTATTGGCGGGCGATGCTGTTGACACCCCTGGCTTCCAGCTTGGGGCACATTTACGTGGCATGGGCGCTTACGGCGAACAGCCAATGGGTGCACAGACCATGGGCATCAACCCAAGGGAAATCTTAAATCATCTGGGCACACCTACCGGTGAGGATACCGGCACAGCGGGCACCATTGGTTCTATGGAAAAAATTGAACAAATGGCCCAGGGCGCTGGCGCATGGGACCCGATGGTTAAGAATTTTAATGAAGGCATCGGCGCAAACACTAACTCCATCTATCAGGTAATGGGTCTAGGCGGCGGGGCAGGCACGCTGCGCTTTATCAGGGTAGACTGGCCTACATTGGCAGTGGACTGGGACGCGCTTGCCGTAGCCAATAACATGCCTTCCAGCAACGGGGAAAACTCTCCGACAGAATATATGATCAAGGTGATTATTGCCTTCCTGATGGCCGCATTCGTTGCGTATATATTTCTGTCAATGCTTGATTCGCTGCCATTCCTCAGCGCGGGTATTGCTGGCGTTCCAGCGGGCATGCCAATACTTGGGCATGGTAAAATGCAG
>JAGVKI010000328.1 GCA_020050695.1 Alphaproteobacteria bacterium
TACGACGCAGGTCAGGATGCGCAGAGAACAAAATACCGTACATGTCCCATGCTTCGCGCTCAAACCAGCCCGCCGAGGAAAATACTGCGCAGGCAGATTCTACCGGCGTCTTTTCATCGGTAGCCACTTTTACGCGGATGCGCGTGTTGTGGCGCAGGCTAAGCAGGAAATAGGCCACGTCAAAACGCTCAGGGCGCTCAGGGTAATCAAGGCCAGAAATTTCCACCAGCTGCTTGAACAGGCATTTGCCGTCATCACGCAGGAACAGGAGAACCTGAATGATCTTGTCGCGGCTTACGCGCAGTTCCAGTTCACCGTTTACGACATGATGCGCGATCACCGCACCTGAATTAGCTGCAGCAATATGTTCGGCCAATGATTTGAGTGCCTGGGATTTGAGTGCTTCGTTGCTCATGAATGGCTCCTATCGAACAATGGTGCCGGTGCGGCGGATTTTTTTCTGCAGCTGTAATACGCCATACATCAGCGCTTCAGCAGTCGGCGGGCAGCCGGGCACATACACGTCTACCGGAACAATACGGTCACAACCGCGAACCACCGAGTAGGAATAGTGATAATAGCCGCCGCCATTAGCGCAGGAACCCATCGAGATCACCCAGCGCGGTTCAGCCATCTGGTCGTATACTTTGCGAAGCGCAGGAGCCATTTTGTTGCACAGCGTGCCAGCTACAATCATGACGTCGGACTGGCGCGGGCTTGGACGAAATACCAGGCCCATGCGATCCATGTCGTAACGGCTGGCAGCTGCCTGCATCATTTCCACCGCGCAGCAGGCAAGACCGAAAGTCATTGGCCAGAGCGAACCGGTGCGCGCCCAGTTTACCAGCTTATCGAGATTAGCCACGATGAAGCCTTTATCGTTGAATTCGGCGAACGCCTGTTTTAGCAGTGCATCCTGATCTGCCGCCGCATTAACCGATACTAATGCCATATGTTGAAAGCCTTTTGCCTTGTGTTAAACGAATCTGCTTATGCTCAATTATTCCCACTCGAGGGCACCTTTTTTCCACTCGTAGATGAAACCGATGGTAAGGATGCCGAGGAATCCCATCATCGACCAGAAGCCGGCCTTACCGATGGTGCCGAGCGAAATCGCCCACGGGAAAAGGAACGCTACTTCGAGATCGAAGATGATGAATAAAATTGCAACGAGATAAAAGCGCACATCGAATTTGCCGCGCGCATCACCGAATGCTTCAAAGCCGCACTCGTAAGCCGAGTTTTTTTCAGTATCAGGTTTCTGGCGGCCAACAATCATCGGCAGGGAAATCATGACAGCAGCGAGCGCTACTGCGATTCCGAGAAATACGAGAATGGGGAAATATTGCTCTAAGGCCTGATCCATAAAAAATATCGCCAATAAAAAGTGGGTGTCTATATCGCTTGGTTATAGACATTTTTATTAGCAGATACAAAGGGAAATTTTGGAAGAAATTTGGCAAAAATTTTGCGTTTTCATACCACTAGATGCGAGTGGTTAGCAACTGAGGAAGCATCCGTGCCCTATCTTCCCGGGCCTTTCTTTTCCGCCACTGCCGGGCCATCGATGACAGCATCCATCCATTTGCCGCGCTCCATAGCCGTCAGCATGGCAATCCCCACGATATGGGCATTGCGGGAGGCGGGCATTTCTTCCATCTGCTTAAGCAGGGTTGAGCGCCATTTTTCTTCATTACCGTCTTTAAGCGCCAGAGAGACCATATAGCTGCGGGCAATCGGCATGGCTTCATCGAATACCTTATGGTCATCCGGATTCAGCTTGAAATCCTTCTGCATTTTTTCCCAAAGTTCTTTTTGCTCTTTGCCGTTAGCTACCCAGGCAATGCCATACTGGTTGGCCATGCCATGCGGATACGGATCATCAAGGCCGGTATCGAACGTGCGGTCATCCAGGCCTTCGCCCTGGATCGCCCAGGCAAAATGCTTTTCTTCTTTCTGCCAGTATTTTTTCAGTTCTTCACCCATCTTGCCTGCCATCTCCTTGCAGCGGTCGGCTTCCTTGGTGGCACCAGCCTTGCGGAAATAGCGTTCGCCAGCCTTAAGGCCCGCATAGACCTCCACATTGTCCATCAGGTATTTAACAGGCTGCTCAGGCACCACATCGGGCACTTCATGGCGCGCAATGGTAAGCCCATCCGCTTTCAGGCATGCTTCAATGGCCTGCAGTGACGCCTTGGCCGCTTTCAGATTGCTTTCAGCAGGCACGATTTTTTCGCATTTAAGCTGATTGGCCGGGTTGCAGGCCTCGGTCAGGCGGGTATAGCGTTCCACCAGCTGTAAATGCGTGGAAGCATAAGCATCTATCGAATCAATCTGGTCACTCACATGGAATTTATTTTCAGGGTTGCTGCGCGAACCATGATAGTCCGGCACAATCTTTATCTTCGGGTCCTGCGCCTTGTTGTAGAATGCCAGCCATTTGGCTACGCGCTCTAAGTCTGCCTGATCCTTGGTATGGTGCTCATAGCCTGCCAGCATGCCCATGGCCGCGAAATTCGAGAAATAAGATACCACGCGGATGCCGTCCCTTTTGGTGGGATCAAACGCTGGGTATTCTGCCTTTTTCTCGCCATCTTTCTTGGGAAGCTTGGCCTGCGCCCTCTCCCATGCCGCCTTGTTCTCCTCGTAAGCTTCTTTGGCGACCGCCTGATCTTCCTCGCTCTTGGGATTCCACTGCGTGCGTATATCAATCGCGCCATTTTCAAGCTGGCAATCACGAAGCAGCTGCATGCAATGAAGCGCCGCTTTTTTCTCAGCAGCATCAACCGCAGGACGCGGCGCCTTATCTTCAGGCGCAGGCTTGGCAACGGGCGGTTCATTTTGCTCCGCATAGGTTTGGGTCGGCCCAGTTCCACCAAGCCCCGTTACGATGGCACCACCAACCAGCAGGTCTTTTAAAAAACGGCGGCGGCTTTGCGGATTATCGGTATCTGACATGTTATTTTCCTGTGTTTCCAGAGCATTAGCTGATAGCGATCATAGCATGAGAAGTCATTTTACCATAGCAATTATTAACACATTTAAATCACTGATTTATAACAGTTAATAACGCAATTAAGCACTATGAACGCACTGAGGCGTGCGGATTTCTTTGCTATCTTGGGGAGGAGTGGCGGGAGTGACGGGACTCGAACCCGCGACCTTCGGCCTGGCGTGCTTTGCACGCGTATATTTAAAAACTCACGCCGATGTCGCTATCTTGGGAGGAGTGGCGGGAGTGACGGGACTCGAACCCGCGACCTTCGGCGTGACAGGCCGACGCTCTAACCAACTGAGCTACACCCCCGCAAAGAGATGCTGTTTGCCTAAAACAAGGACGGGATGGTGGGCGCTGAGAGACTCGAACTCCCGACCCTCTCGGTGTAAACGAGATGCTCTAACCAACTGAGCTAAGCGCCCGTAAACCCTAATCCTTACCTGATATGTCACACATCAGGCGATCAAACAGAGAAGGCGTTTTACCCTCTTTTATTAGGCTTTGCAACAAACTCTTTTAAAAAATTTGTACAAAAAGAAACGCCCGGAACCAAAGGCCCCGGGCGTTCTTAAAAGCTTACGCTTAAAGCTTGCTTAAATTAAGCAGCTTTACGTTTGCCGGTCTTGTTTACCACTTCGGTCAGAGCCTTGCCTGGCTTGAACTTTGGCTTATTGGAAGCAGCAATCTTGATTACTGCGCCGGTGCGCGGGTTGCGACCTTCGGTTGCCTTGCGGTGTACAACCGCGAAAGTACCAAAGCCAACCAGGCGGATTTCGTCGCCTTTAGCCAGTGCTTTGGACACAACAGCGATGAACGCGTCAATCGCTTCTGCTGCCTTAGCTTTGGTCAGGTCGGTTTTATCAGCTACTTCTGCAATCAGTTCATTCTTGTTCATTGTATAACTCCCTCGTTGCTTAGGTTAACACTTGTAAGAAAATTAAATAGTGAGGAGAAACCCTTCCACTCACAGCTTCAGCTA
>JAGVKI010000313.1 GCA_020050695.1 Alphaproteobacteria bacterium
GCTCAGGGGATTTTTCCTGCTCGATGGCAGGAGCGCGCGCCGCCTGCTGCGCAAACTGTTCAAGATAGCCACCGTATTTTTCAACATGGTCACGACGTGCGGTCGCATTGGTTTCAGATAATGCACCCACCGCGCCGCCAAACAAGGCGCCTGCAATCGCAAGCATTGCTACAGGCATTGCCGTAGTCAGTATAAGCCCCATTACCGCGCCAACTCCAATACCGGCAAGACCGCCCAGTATCGCGCCCATGCCCAGATTGCGCATGACAGACGGCTTTTTTTCAGGCACCTCCTGCTGGAACTCATACCATGACATCGGGGAGCGCCCCGTTTTCTTTTCAATATAATCGGCTTTGCCCTGCAGATCGGTAAGCGCCTGCTGATTGACCGTGCTGGTGCGCGTATCGTCAATCATCATGAAGTTAACAAAGTCCAGGGCGCTCATTGATGTATTCCTCTTTTCAAAAGCCGTAATAAGGCTTTACATTGCGTGATGAGATTTATTATAAGCCAAGCTATCTACAGTAGTATGACAATTCAAAGAACCCTCAGGAAATTCTAATCATATGAAATCCATTGCAAAATCAGAGGAACCCATGAGCCATACCCGCACCGAATCCGACAGTTTTGGCAATATCGAGGTCGCATCCGACCGTTACTGGGGTGCCCAGACTGAGCGTTCGCTCATGAATTTCAAGATTGGCGGCGAGACCATGCCAAAACCGCTGATCCATGCACTTGGCACACTCAAGCGCTCGGCAGCCGTTGTGAATATGAAGCTGGGCGTACTTGATAAATCCATTGGCGAACAGATCGTCAAAGCCGCTACCGAAGTGATGGAAGGCAAGCTGGATGACCATTTCCCGCTGGTGGTATGGCAGACCGGCTCAGGCACCCAGACCAACATGAACGCCAACGAAGTTATCTCCAACCGCGCGATTGAAATGATGGGCGGCGAGATGGGCAGCAAAAAGCCTGTGCACCCGAACGACCATGTGAATATGGGCCAGTCCTCCAACGACAGCTACCCCACTGCGATGCATATTGCCGCAGCGATGGAAATCACCCATGCACTGATCCCTGCATTGCAGAAGCTGCGCAATGCACTCAATGACAAGGCGCAGGAATTCAAGGACATCATCAAGATTGGCCGCACCCACACGCAGGACGCCACGCCGCTTACCCTCGGCCAGGAATTTTCCGGCTATGTAAAGCAGATTGAAAACGGCATCCGCCGCGCGCAGTCCACCCTGCCTGCATTATACGAACTGGCGCAGGGCGGCACCGCCGTTGGCACGGGCCTGAATGCAAAAATCGGCTTTGCTGAAGATTTCGCTCAGGAAGTGGCACGCATTACCAAGCTACCGTTCGTGACCGCGCCCAATAAATTCGAAGCGCTCGCCACGCATGACGCGCTGGTGGAAACATCGGGCGTGCTCAACACCCTTGCTGTATCGCTGATGAAAATTGCCAACGACATCCGCTTCCTTGGGTCAGGCCCGCGCTGCGGCCTTGGCGAACTGAGCCTGCCGGAAAATGAACCGGGTTCTTCGATCATGCCGGGCAAAGTAAACCCTACCCAATCAGAAGCCATCACCATGGTGTGCGCGCAGGTGATGGGTAACCATGTTGCCGTTAGCATTGGCGGTTCAAACGGCCATTTTGAACTCAACGTGTTCAAGCCGGTGATTATTTATAATGTGCTGCAATCCATCCGCCTGCTCGCAGACGCATCGGTCAGCTTTACCGATAACTGCGTGGTCGGTATTGAAGCCAATAAAGAACATATCAATAAGCTGATGAATGAATCGCTGATGCTGGTCACCGCGCTGAACCCGCATATCGGTTATGACAACGCCGCCAAGATCGCCAAAAAAGCGCATAAAGAAGGCAGTTCACTGAAAGCAGCGGGCATCGCCCTCGGCCTGCTCACCTCCGAACAGTTCGACCAGTGGGTGCGCCCCGAAACCATGCTTGGGCCGAAGTAAGATTTTTGTAAAGTCGCCTCCCGGAAGCATCCCTTAAAGGGAGTTCCGGAAGGCGGTTTTGACAGGATGATTAAGAAACGCGTCAGGCAAACAGACTGAGAACACCACCGCCAAGGCCAGCAAGACCGACCGCGATGAATATCATGCAGCCGCCATTGCCTTGAAGTTCCTCCGGTGTCAGGACATGCCCATCATGCACAGAGCACGGCTTGTCGTCACCCCGCACCCACTGCCAGTGCCCCCCACAAAAGCCAGGGTCATTACCAGTTGGCTCGCAATGAGGCGGAACCCACTTCCATTCACCATCCCACCAACTCTGGCCAGCACCTGGCACAGTTGGCGGATGGTCGGGATCCGAAATGTCCATCTTATCCTCCTATTAGCTGCGCGATGCACAGCATACACGGAAACTCGGGTTGCCCCGATTTATCGGCAGCATGCAACGATTGCAATGCTACGTCCGAACCCATGCATATTAACATGCTGATAATGAATAGACAAAGCTTAGAAAACTTGACAAACACCCCAAATGATAATAAAACTCAGTTTCAGCACAGCTAACGCAATAATATATAAAGGATATATCCAGCAGAGACGGAGTTATGCATTTTTTGCATAGCACTCTCAGCATCAAGAAGGTTGACTTTGCAATGAAATTAACTAATTATTAACCAGTAAAATAAATTTAATAGGTATCGAAGGTACTCCAATGACCCCGGAACAGAAAGAAGAGCAAAAACGCTATCGCGCCGAAAAAGAAGCCCTTCAAAAGCGCATAGATAATGGTACCATTACTGGTCAGGAAGCTGCTGCTGAACAGAAACGTTTACATGATTGGTATGAACGTTTTAAAGAAACTGTAATTGGCCGAGATGGAATCGGCAACGGAAGCGTGTAATAATATAATTTTCGTTTTAGTTAATAGCGTTGGTAGGGGGATCTAACTCTGCCAGCGCTTTTTTCATGGCTTCACTTTCCGCATGAGTGCGCGGGCGGGAATCAAACTGCGGAGACACTTCCGTCTTGCCACCCTTTACCGCTACAATGCGGTCCTGCCAGCTAAGACCGGTGCCTTCACCTGATGCTTTAAGAGCTGCATCGCGCGCTTCTTTTGCCTGCTTTTCATTAAGGCGCGCTGCACGCTCACCATGCGCTTTACGGAAGTCGGCAGGAGCCGAACGGTCAAGGTCGATACGGCGCTGTGCTTCCTGTTCACGGTCAGGATCAGACAGTGGTTTTTTCCACATGGAGTTCCACACTTCGCCCACACCGGATTTAAACTCACCCCAATTAAAGCTGGTAGCGCCATTAATCATGCGCTCGGCAGATGCATCCATTTTGCCGTCGTCCCACAAATTCGCCATTTCCGCCTTGGCATACATATAAGGTGTATAGGCAACCGCCGCATTGGCAAAACGTGGTAAATACTGCGCTGAGAAGTTGATACCTAATTTATCTCGAGGATCAAAATGAGGATGGGATTCTAATAAATCGTCTAAACGATCTCCCATGCCAGTAATTTTATTGTTAATCTTCTTATTAACCTTACCAATGCAATCAAAACCACGGTCAATTAAAGTGCCCCCCTGATCATAAGGCTTAAACTCATGATTTAGCGGATTTGCAAATGTATTCTTTGCTCCTACAGGCCTCCACCCTTCATTAGTATGGTTAGCGTAATAAACCTGCTCAATCGGACTATCTATTTTTAATTCGTGGGCACGCAATGTATTTGGACGCCCATTTGGGATATGGCTTAAAATACCCTGCTCCTGATTAACGAACACACCTTGATGCTTTAACTGCGCCGATCGTGTTGCCCAAAAGAATGGCACCGCAGGTGTCATATACATTGTGCCCTTAACAGCACTGCGCAGAGCCCACTTACCAACATCCGCTATTTTATCCAGCACGCCTTTATTGGCATTAGCCGGGTCATCTGGTGCGCCGTACAGTGCTGTAGGCTTGTTTTCCAATTTTGCGGCTACATGGTTGTAGGCTTCGCGGTACATCAGCGTACCAACGTTATACACCGTAAAGCGGCTTTGCAGGTCAATCAGCCCTTCCAGGCCGTATGAACCAACCACCTTATTGTTGTTATCTACTTTGAAGCTGCCGCCATTAAGGCTACGGTCAAAATCATACTTAAAACCCGGACTGAAATGATTGATCAGCGCACGCTGGCCTTTCATGAAATACACATACGGTATAGCAACAGCCCAGTCTTCACCGCCATTATAGGTCACATAGCGGAAAGCTGTTTTTGCGGCGTTCTTACCTGCGTCCGTCAGGCTGAAATGCCCGTCCTTGTCGTTCCACGGTTTTTTGGTATTGGGATCGACCATGTTGATCAGGTCGCGGCCAAACGCATCACCTACGCTGGCGCAGAAAAAGTCAAAAGTAACACCAACCGTTTCCTCGCCAAGGCTTCTGCCCATTTGCTGAGTAACTTTATCAACATATTTAGTAGGCCGAAAGCGGACAGCTCGAAGACCAGCCTGCTCACTACCTGTTACTGTTTTAACGGCCCACTGAATCGGCTTACCTACAAAGGTATCAATACTTTTTGCTAAAAATTGGATTGGATTCTTCTGCTCAAAAAAACTGGCATTTGAGTTGTAGGCATGTTCAGTGATTTTCTCACCTGCTTTCCATACCTCACCCCTGATAAGTCGTTCGCCAAGCAACCCACCCGCAGCAAACGCTGCAGCGCCAAACAAGCCACGTGAAACGGTACGAATTGCAAGGCGCCCCTGCGGCGATCCTGCCCATGGCGCATCCTTACTTTTTTCCCAGGCGGAACTGGTGAGGTCGGCGTTTGGTTTGTTATTGCCGGCGCCGTAAGCACCGTAGGACGTATTGCGGTCTAACTGAGAGCGTGCTTCAAGGTTCACAGACTGCGTTTGATTTTGCGTGTCCTGTGTCTGTGTATCGTCTTTTTTGGGGGTGTCGGAATGAACTTTAGCGATCATGCAAAACCCTGAAAAAGCCTCCTTCCCTGCGCTTGAAATGCTTGTATTTATTATCCGACATATAGCACGGTAATTCAAAAAGTTTTTATTAAAGTTTTGTGACAGAACCGCCCCTAAAACCTTAATTTCTGGGCCGTAATAATTGCACATGCGAATAAGTCACAGTGTGGCATTTAGCGGCCACATCGCATGCACTGGGCGCAATACTGCTAACCAGTCGTTTTTTATAGAATTTTATTGATCCGCACGCGGGTTTGGCATATGGTATTGCACATACACCCCACAGGCCGCCAAGGTAACAAAATGAAAAATATACTTATTTTATCCTTTTCACTTGCGTTTGCCCTTGCTGGCGCAGCTTATGCCACGGATACCACCGCGCCCGCACCAGCCAGCGAAGCACCGATGATGGCGCCGCAGCCTCCAGGCGCACCTATCGCCGCACCGGCTGCAATCCCAACACCAGCGCCCGTTCCAGCGCCATCACCCACCATGCCGGTAGCCAAAAAAGTAGAATTGCAGGATGGCAGCTGGGCACTGGTAGAGGGCGAAACCGTGAAAATCAGCAAGGATAACGGCAAGAACTGGAGCAGCGCTCCCGACCAGACCTGGGTAGCCAAAGACGGCTCCAAACTGGCCACCAAAGACGGAAAAATAGCTAAATAACAATCAGATAAAGTAATTTACCGCCTGTTTTTCCGCCATCATCGCATTTTTGCCCCTGTTTTTTGCCCCATAAATGGCAAAAACCTGTTGCACAGCCCTGTTTTTCGTAGTACTTAGCCCATCCCTTTGTTCATTGTGAACAGGGGAAATGTCACAGGCAAGGTGTGGCACATAGCGCGAGTTGCGTTATTGCCCTCCGGTGTTTTCCTCCAATGTTTTATGTAGGAAAATCACTCCATCTTGCCGACGTATAACCGGAAAAAAAGGACTTAAAGACCATGTCATTACCCGCATTCAATATGCGCGAGCTCATCGAAGCTGGCGTTCACTTCGGCCACAAAACCAAACGTTGGAATCCGCGCATGGCGCCGTTCCTCTATGGTGTGCGCAACGACATTCATATCATCGACCTCGGTAAAACCGTACCAATGCTGCACCAGGCACTCGCTGCCGTGCGCGACGTCGTCGCTAGCAACGGCCGTATCCTGTTCGTAGGCACCAAGCGCCAGGCGGCTGAGCCAATCGCTGATGCAGCAAAGCGCTGCGGCCAGTACTACATCAACCAGCGCTGGCTGGGCGGCCTGCTCACCAACTGGAGCACCATTCAGGTATCGATCCGCACCCTGCGCAAAATCGAAGAACAGCTTGCTCAGACCAATATTGGTTTCACCAAAAAGGAACTTCTGTCCCTGTCGCGTCAGCGTGACAAACTGGAATCCTCCCTCGGTGGTATTAAAGATATGGGCGGCCTGCCGGACATTCTGTTCATCATCGACACCAACAAGGAAGACCTGGCGATCAAAGAAGCTCAGAAACTTGGTATTCCTATCGTTGCCATCGTTGACAGCAACTGCACGATCGAAGGCATCACCTATCCGATTCCAGGTAACGACGATTCCACCCGCGCTATCCGTTTGTACTGCCAGCTTATGTCTGACGCTGTACTGGGCGGCCTGCAGCAGAGCATGACCCGTAGCGGTCAGGATATGGGCGAACGCGAAGACATCACCGAAGTACTGCCAATCGATATGGCGGAAGCTGGTGAAGGCGAAGAAACGGAAAAGAAAAAAGGTGCAGCACCACGTGCCCGTAAAGGCGCTCCTGCTCCGAAGAAAGCTCCGACCGTTACCGTTAAAAAGGCTCCAGGCAAGAAGAAGTCTGAAGACTAAGATTCCTTGCATGCGCCTGGCGGGCCACCATACCTGCCGGGGCATGCTACAGGAACTTACCGCGCTGCGCGCGTGGCCGCTGCCTTTTTGCTAAATACGCATAACATCAAAATCAATCTATAGAAGGAAAGAGGAACGTATGACTGCGATTTCCGCTGAACAGATTAAACAACTTCGTGAAACCACTGGTGCTGGCATGCTTGATTGCCGCAAAGCACTCGTAGAAAACAATGGCGACATTGACGCTGCTATCGACTGGCTGCGCAAAAAAGGCCTGTCGGCTGCCGCTAAGAAATCTGGCCGTGTTGCCGCTGAAGGCGTTGTTGCTGTGACCACCACAGGCAATAAAGGCGCTGTAATCGAACTGAACTCCGAAACCGATTTCGTATCGCGTAACGAACAGTTCCAGCAACTCGCTAAAGGCATTGTTGCCCTCGCTATCAAAGGCGACAACGATGTTGAAAAACTGAAAAACACCCCGTATGGCAATGGCCGCTCTGTAGCAGACGAAGTGGTACAGGCAGTCAGCGTAATCGGCGAAAACATCTCGCTGCGCCGCTGCGCTATCCTGTCTGTAAATAAAGGCGTAGTTGCAAGCTACATCCATAACGCTGTGGCTCCTGGAATGGGCAAAATCGCTATCCTCGTTGGCCTCGAATCCGAAGCCGATGCTGGACAGCTTGAAACCCTCGGCAAACAGCTGGCGATGCATATCGCTGCTGCACGTCCAGACGCGCTCAGCACCGCTGAAGTAGACGCTGCAAAGCTGGAACGTGAACGCGCTGTATTCCGCGAACAGGCAAATGCCTCCGGCAAGCCTGCCGACGTGGTTGAAAAGATGGTCGAAGGCCGCGTTCGTAAATACTACGAAGAAGTGGTATTCCTCGAACAGCTTTATGTGATCGACGGCAAAACCAAAATCAGTGCTGTGGTTGAAGCCGCTGCAAAAGAATTTGGCAAACCAGTAAAAGTAACCGGCTTCGTCAGCTACCGCCTGGGTGAAGGCATTGAAAAAGCCCAGAGCGATTTTGCTGCTGAAGTAGCTGCTGCAGCAGGCGCTGCATAAGTCCAGACGTATGGCTCGCAACATCCTGGTGATAGCAGATAGTGCTGACCACCTGACGATGGCGAACTATTTGCTTACCCAGGAAGGCGACCGCGCTACCGGCGCGGTGATTACAGCCGAACGGGCATCCGATACCACCCCTTACATTGGCGATGTACTTCGCCAATGTAAGGAAGGGTATATCTCCTTCGATGCCGTATTATTATTCGATCCTTCCAAGCCTAAAGAAGTTACCGTTCCTGTGCATAATATGTGGCGCGAGGCATCCAACAAGCTGCAAACGCTCGATGCGGACATGGAAAGCCAGCGCATTACTTTTTCCTATACGACCAATGATGATGTAACGGCGGCATCCAACCGCGCGGAAGACCTGCAACGCAGTATGGATAAAATGCACGCCGACCAGGTGAAGGAAAGGCGCCAACTGCTGCAGCGCGGAAAAGACGCCGCCGAGCATATGCTGCTTACCAACCCGCCATCCGAAAAAGGCCTGCAGATTATCAAAAGCCTGCGCGCAAGCGATTCACCGCTCAAAGACCTGCCTATTGCCATTTACGGCGCGCATCCTGATCGTGAAGAATCGCTGCTGAACGCAGGCGCGGACATCGTGCATACCAGCGCCGATTCGATTTATCTGACGCCCAACGAGCTGATTGGTGATGCACATAGCGCACACGAAAACCCAACGCGCCGCATAGACAATGCACACACCGCTGGCATGGAACCTTCGTTTCGTGCTCGCGCTTTCAGGCAGCGCATGGTTGCGTCTACGCGACTACGTGCACAGGGTTGATTTTACGATTCCCGCTGTTTGAACAGGGGCACGTCATCGAGTTCCAGAAGCTTCACAATGCTATGGGTTGCCAGTATTACCGGCACTGGCATACACCAGAATAAATCACGGTATTCCGCAACATTGCAGGTAAGGAAATAAGCCGCGAGATTGGGAATGGCCATAAGCAGCCCAGCCAGCAGAAATGCTGGCTTTTCCTGCCATTTATACAGAAGCAGGAACCCAGTTATTACCGCACATACATAACTATAATAATTATAGCCAAAGGCATGGCGCATATGACGCAGGAAGGTATTGATGTAATAGTCAATGCCGGTGCCGCCATGGCTACCCGGTACATGGGCAAAACTGCTGATGATCATGGTTTCGATAATCACGAACAGCAATATCTGTGCACAAAGCAGTGTCAGGTATCGCTGCTGCGGCAGGCGCGGCAGGAACCATATCGCAAAGAAGAAAATGATAAACCCGCTGGTCTCTTTATTTAAAGTCGCCAGTGCAAAGCAGAAAAGATACGCGTTCCAGCGCTGCTTATAGAGCAGGTAAAAACAGGCGCAGGAAAAAAATAATTCGGCAAAATCATAGGTGTAGGCATAGCGGTGCAAAAAGGCGGGAAGCAGCCATAAAAATAGCAGCGGTGCTAGCAATGCGCATGCCCGTGATGCAGGGAAAAATGCAGCTGTCAGGCGCGAGAGCATATAGATAAAAGCCAGCAGCCAGCCAAATACCACCATCAGTTTAATGAGTGTCATCAGCAGCGCGCCGTCCTGAAAGGTCCGCGGCAGCGCTGGCCAGCGATCAAACTGCATCAGGCGCGCAAATACCGATGTCTCACGCAGCGATACCAGATACGGCGTCATCGCCTCTTCCACGCTGGCAGGCACCATCGCATAAATACCCTTGGTCATCGCCGGAACCAATACGCGGTAGGCCACCGGGGGCGCTACTTCTTCGTGGGAATTATCGGTCAGGTAGCCTGATCCCGGCACAAACGTGACCATCACAAACAGCGCGGTGAGAACATATAGCGTCCAAAAACAGGCCAGGGTGGTGCGCTCAGAGATCATAAGCCATAAGATGTTGCCATAAGGCGTTGAAAGGCTGGTAAATTACAGATGCTAACGATATAAATACCCCCTCTGCCGCCGTGTCAAGCCAGTGTATGGTTACTTTACTGCCCGCCCCTTAAAAAAGGAGCGATGATTTATTTGCCGCGCTGGCTAACTCCTGCTACAACAAAGCGACTTTGCTATTTATTGAGTGGCTATGGGAAATTTACTGGAACGTTTCAAACAACTGCCAAAATACATTAGTTGGGCGCTTATAGGCGTACTGCTGATCATTATTGTGATTTATTACCCGGTAGGGATGCTGGTGGTAAATAATATTGATGATTCCGACCAGTTCAGCGCCTCAGCCTATGAAGTGGAAAATGGCAGCCATTCGGTGAGCATGGCCATCGCGCTCATCGACCGCGAAACCAACCAGCATCAGTGGGTAGCCAGCAGCCCGTTTTTCTATCCGAGCGCACTTTTAGTACGCATGCCCGCCTTCCAGCGCGGCATTATGACGACCATTGCGCGCTTCACCATCGAAATGTCCGACCAGATTGGCCGCACGCGCGGCTCCAGCCAGACCGATACTGACCTTCAGAAAGCCGCAGGCCTGCTGAACTACTCCCCGTATGTGTGGCTGTTCGATTTTTCCACGTCCTGGCTGCCGACCACCTCGTCGCAGACCCAGTACCGCGCGGGCATGGAAGCCCTGCAAAAATACAATACCCGCCTGGCTTCAGGCACCGCCGTTTTCGACCGCCGCGCGGATAATCTGATCGAAACCATCAACCGCATGGCCAATGACCTTGGCTCAGCATCAGCTGCACTGGCTGAACGTATCGAAAATGGTTCAGGCTTTAACTTCAATACCGACGCCGACCTTTACTACCACAGCAAAGGCCGTCTGTACGCGACCTACCTCATACTACGCGAACTGCAGCGCGACTTTGCCGACATCGTAAAGGAGAAGCAGCTTGAAGCCGTGTGGAACCAGACACTGGAAAGCCTGAAAGCAGGCATGACCATGAATAACTTTTTTGTGCTCAACGCCGCGCCTGATAGCGCTATTATCCCCAGCCACCTGGCATCACAGGGTTTCTTCCTGATGCGCGCCCGCACACAGATGTATGAAATAACAAATATTTTGCTGAAATAGTTTTTTTATTCTAGATAGGAGTTCCATGAGCAAGCTACTGAAAAAAACGACAAGTACCAAGGCAGCCGTTAAAAAAACAACGGCAAAAAAACCTGCTGCAAAAAAAGCCGGCGCTAAAAAATCTGCCGATCTTAAAGTCGTTTCTGCAACGCTTGCCTCCAAGCCACAATACAAACGCGTATTGCTCAAAATTTCCGGTGAAGCCCTGATGGGCGACCAGCCATACGGCCAGGATTTAAAAACCATTGAACGCATCTGCAAGGACATCAAAAGCGCTATGGCGCTTGGTGTTGAATTATGCCTGGTGGTTGGCGGCGGCAATATTTTCCGCGGCATCGAAGGTGCCAATAGCGGTATGGAGCGTGCCAGCGCCGATTATATGGGTATGCTCGCCACGCTGCTCAATGCGCTCGCTGTGCAAAATACGCTCGAGCGCTTAGGCGTTGAAACCCGCGTTATGTCTGCCATCAGCATGATGCAGATCTGCGAGCCTTACATTCGCCGCCGCGCCCAGCGTCATATGGAACGTGGCCGCGTGGTGATTTTCGCTGCCGGCACCGGCAACCCATTCTTTACCACCGACACGGCCGCAGCACTGCGCGCCAATGAAATGGGCTGCGACCTGCTGATGAAGGGCACCCAGGTGGACGGCGTGTATTCCGCCGACCCAAAGCGCGACAAGAACGCTAAACATTTCAGCACGCTTACCTATCACGACGTGCTGGTCAAAGACCTGAAAGTCATGGATGCATCGGCGATTTCGCTGGCGCGTGAAAACCGTATCCCCATCATGGTGTTTTCCATCCATAACAAAGACAGCGTTGCCCACGCCGTATGCGGCAAAGGCAAGTTCACCCTGATTATTGATAAGAACAAGAGGTAGATATGACCGGAGATATAAACGAACTTCGCCGCCGCATGGATGGCGCGCTTAAGTCCCTTCACCAGGAATTCGGCGGTCTGCGCACTGGCCGCGCTAATGCAGCCCTGCTGGAACATATCCAGGTAGATGCGTATGGCAGCATGGTGCCACTGAACCAGGTCAGCAATATCAGCATCCCGGAACCTCGCCTGCTTGCCGTGCAGGTATGGGATAAAGGTACAGTTAAAGCGGTTGAAAAGGCAATCAATGCAGCAGGCCTTGGCGTCAACGCTGCTGCCGACGGCCAGACCGTGCGCGTGCC
>JAGVKI010000264.1 GCA_020050695.1 Alphaproteobacteria bacterium
AATGAAGCTTTCTGTCGCCTGTATCCAGTTAAATAGCGGCTCTAACATCGAGGCCAATATCCGCCAGATCGAGCATCAGGTAGGCGATGCTGCGCGTAAAGGCGCGAAGCTGATTACACTTCCGGAAAATTGCTTTTTGATGGAAGAACCTGGCCAAGGTAGTGCGCGCACATTATATACGGCAGATGACCATCCCGGTATTCAAGCGGCATCCAATATGGCGCGTGCGCACAAGGTCTGGCTGCTGGTCGGATCACTGGCTATTAAAACCGATGATTCAGGAAAAACCGTCAACCGCTCGCTGCTGTTTGATGATCAAGGGCAGCAGGTGGCGCATTACGATAAAATCCACCTGTTTGACGTAACGCTGCCAACCGGTGAGGTATATGCAGAATCCTCCCGTTTCCTGCCCGGCGGCCAGAGCGCGCTTGCCGATACGCCGTGGGGCAAGATAGGCATGACTGTTTGCTATGATGTGCGCTTTCCGCATCTTTATCGCCAGTTGGCGCAAGCAGGCGCGGATATTATCGTCGTGCCCGCCGCATTTACTTCGGTAACGGGCGAGGCGCACTGGCATATATTGCTGCGCTCGCGCGCGATTGAAAATGGCTGCTTTGTTATTGCGCCTGCGCAAACTGGAACGCATCCCGGGGGGCGCAAAACCTATGGTCATTCGCTGATTATCGACCCGTGGGGAACGGTGCTGGCAGACGCCGGTAGCAGCGAGGGCATGGTTATGGCAGAGTTGGATTTATCGCAGGTAGCTGCTGTGCGTTCGCGCATTCCTTCGCTGCAGCATGACAGACCCTTTACATAAAAAAAGTTACATAAGAAAGCCTTGCTATGGATATTGAATTTATCAAAACTGCCTTCCTTACCATGTTTGTGGCGCTCGACCCGCCGGGGCTTGCTCCTGTGTTTTTAGCGCTTACCGCGCAGATGACACAGGTGCAGCGCAAATCCACCGCCTATCGCTCGGTGGTGATTGCATTTTGCATTCTGGTGGCAGCGGCTCTCGGCGGAAAGGCGCTGCTGGCCTCGCTGGGCATTGGTATTCCTGCTTTCCGTATCGCAGGCGGGTTGTTGCTGTTCTACATTGCGGCGGAAATGGTGTTTGAAAAGCGTGAGCAGCGCAAGAGCCAGTCAGCCGAAGCGGCCGTTGAGCAAGACCATCTGCAAAGCATTGCCGCATTTCCGCTGGCTATGCCGCTGATGGCAGGGCCGGGGGCTATTACCGCCACCATCCTGCAGGCAAGCAATGCGCAGGGCAACTGGATGAATATGGCGGCGCTTATCGGCATTTTGTTTGTGGTGCTGGCGTCTTGCCTTATCGTGTTTTTGCTCTCTACCAAAATTGACCGTTTCCTTGGCACCAGCGGGCGCATCATCCTGTCGCGGTTGCTGGGCGTATTGCTGGCGGCGCTGGCGATTCAGATCATTGGCGATGGTATTGTTGCCTTCATCCATACCGTCTGGAAATAGACACAAAAAACCCCGCCCTAAATCATCAGATTTGGGGCAGGGAAAACATGGTGTTTTTTTAGAGACGCTTACTTGCGTAGCAGGTCCAGTTCCTTGGTCCACAGGCCGTTGCCTTGTGTAACCTGGACGTAGACCCCGTCGCAGTAGGCAGGTTGCGGCATTGCGATCAGTTCGTCACCCCGCTGAAGCGGGAGGACGGAATCGATCTGGATGCAGGTCCGATCCTTCCAGTAGCTGACACGCGCCTTGACGGGCGCATCCCCTTCGTGGAGCAGCTTGACGGTGCGGTCTTCGCGGGACTCGACCCAGAACCCGTTGGGGTCGTGGAGGTCGTCCACAGACCGTCCGCCCGGGGGGATCACGAGAATGACCTCGTTATCCGGCACCGGGGTGGGCACGTTCTTGCCGCCCGTGAGCAGCGCGAGCCCGATCATCACGGCGATGACGGGCAAGAGGATCTTGGTCAGATCATACTTGCCAGCCAGGTTCCACACGCGTCGCATGGGACATCTCCTAAACAGGCGCTCGGCTTACACCCGTATTCTCAACGGGGCGTATAGGTTGCCTGTGCCCCTATAGGCATTTCCAAACGAAACAATCGAAAGGAAAATAAGCCTTAGTCTGGCCTATTATAGGGTATGGGGGGATATTCAGTCAAAAATAGATATTTGACAGTTTGGTTTAGGGATTTGAATTATCCAGTTGTTTTAATTAGATATGTCTATTTCGCGCCGGACAGCATGTAATTGACGCTGAGGTCTTTTTCGTCCCAGCGCCAGCTGCCATTTATGGGGTTATAGACCATGCCCGTCATCTGGGTGACCTCGATGCCATGGGCGCGTAGCGGCCTGCATATTTCCGAAGGGCGCAGGAATTTTTTCCATTGATGGGTACCGATGGGCAGCCAGCGTAGCACATATTCAGCGCCTACAATGGCCATGGCGTAGGATTTGGCGGTACGATTCAGGGTAGATATGAACAAAAGCCCACCCGGCTTTACCAATGTGGACAGGGTAGACAGGAAAAGTTCAACGTCTGAAACATGCTCAATAATTTCAAGCGCCAGCACAATATCATATTGTACACCGCTTGCAGCCAGCGCTTCTGCCGTGGTGCACTGGTAATCAATGGAAAGCCCACCTTGCTGTGCATGCAAGCTGGCGGTTTTAATGTTTTTCTCGGATGCGTCAATGGCCGTAACCTCAGCGCCAAGCCGGCACATCGGCTCGGAAATAAGCCCGCCTCCGCAGCCAATATCCACAAGGCTCAATCCCGATAAGGGGGCCGCGTCTTGGGCATTTTTGCCAAAATGCTGACAGGCCGTATCCCTGATTTTGCCTATACGCAGCGGGTTGATCTGGTGTAATGGCTTGAATTTGCCCGTAGGATTCCACCACTCGCTCGCTATGCGCGAGAAGCGCTCAATCTCGTCGTTATCGACGGTGGATGCAATTTTCTCTTTCATTTTTATGATGTTACGCTACACTGGATGTTCACTTGCGGGAACTATAGCGTATGTCTGACCAAAAGCCGAATCCAAAAAGCATTCCCTCGAAAGAAGATTTGCTTAGCCATATCTATAAATGGTCTGACTGGCTGGCAGATAAGCTGGCGCTTCCAACCAGCGGCTGGAGCAAAATTAAAGACATAGCCGGGAATAATTTTGAACTTGGCAAAATGCATTTTCAGCTGGGCAATATCAGCGATGCCGTATTCCGCTTCAAAATGGTCACATGGCTTGAGCCCAAGCATATCGATGCATGGTTTTTCCTTGGCGCCAGCTATATGGCGGAAAAAAAGATCGGCCTGGCGCGCAAGGCGCTGCAAAAGGCGCTCGATATGAATCCTAATTATGAAGAAGCCCGCTACATGATGGCCATTGCCAAGGGCAAGGATGCACGGGCTGATGAGATGCCGCGTCGCATGCCGCTGAGCCTTGCGTTATCGCATTTTGAAAGTGTTGCTGCCGATTATGCTCAGGAGCAGATCGAAGCGCTTGAATACCGTGGGCACATCATTCTTGCCCAGGCGGTGCAGGCCAATGTGGTAGAAGGCCGTGTGGATCATGAAATCGTGGAACTTGGCGTAGGGCCTGGTTTTTGCGGCCCGCTTGTGCGCGATATTGCTGCGCGTATTATCGGGGTGGACATGTCCGGCGCCATGCTTGAAGAAGCCATGAAGGTCATCAACCTGGAAGGCGAAAAGATATACGACATTCTCCTGCATAAGGAAATGCACGAGTTTTTAGAAGAGTCCCCGAATGAAGTGGTGGATATTATCATGTCTGCCACCGCGTTCAGCTATGTGGGCGATCTTAGCAAGATATTTGATCATGCGGCGCGAACCTTGCGTCCTGGCGGGCTGTTTGCCTTTACGGCTGATCCGATGGAAGGTACGGGCCTGCGGCTTGACCCAACGGTAGGGCGTTTCCGTTTCTCGCAGCAATATCTGGAGGAAGAGGCAGCGCGTAACCAGTTTAATATAATCACCATGGAATTGGTAGCGGCATACCCCGACTACCCGATGTGGCTCTGTGTCTTTAGTAAGTAACCCCACCCAGCATCCTTTGCGTTTCCGCCAGGCGTTTGCCGCGGACTCTCCGGTTCTTTCTAAAATACATGAAGAATGCTTCCCAAACTATTGGGATTCAAACGCTTTTACTAATTTTTTTGGTATTGAAAATACCCGCGCCGTACTGGTGGAATTGCATGACGGCAAGAAGCCGCAGCCGGTAGGAATGATGGTGTACCGTGTGGTGCATGAGCAGTCAGATATTATCACCATTGCCATACGTCCCAACTGGCGCCGCCAGGGGCTGGCCAGAGAGTTATTGAGCCGTGCCTTCTCGCATGCCCGCGCCCTGGGGGCGAAGGCCATGTTTCTCGACGTGGAGGAAGGAAACCAGGCGGCCATGGTTTTATATGACCGTCTGGGCTTCAAGCAGATCAATCGCCGCAAGGGGTATTACAAGCAAAAGGACGGGTCCTATACCGATGCGTTGGTAATGACCTGCGCGCTGGGCAGCCTTAGCTAGCGTTTAAAGCCTTCAATATCGGGGCTACGGTTTTGTGACCACTGAGTGAGCGCTGCTTCCAGTCGTGCCAGGGACTGCTGGTCAGAATCATCGAGTGTGATATTATGTAAGGCCATATGCTGCTGGATATTTCCCAGTTCTTTTTGCATATGTTCCATGATGCTGTCGTGGTTGTGCAGTTCGGCCTTGCGTATATTGCCTGCGGCCTGCGCGGCTTTGATTAGTTCATCCTGCAGCATATTATCGCCGCTGATGAAAATGGTGCGGGCATCGCGCTCATGGGGCGGGGTGATCAGGCTGCTTAAATGGTTTTCAAACGCCGCAATCATGGAATAATCCGCCGAGTTGAACTTATCTTCTTTCATGTGCGGGTGCACGTATTTGCGTGTGCCGGACACTCCATAAAGTGCCGCAGTAACCGCAAGGTCTTTGAAATCAAATGGGTTTATTTGCTCAGGGACCGCAGGGCAGCTATCATAAGGCGGATCTTGCGGAATGGCTTTGGCGCGTTTTAGCGCAAAGGCGCCTTGCTTTACGCGTTCGATGGTCTCCGGCTCAAGGCGAGCCTGGGCGTCGGGTGTCAGGTGCTCGCTGAAGGCGTCTGACAATTTATGCATATAATCATAGTCATATTCATTAAACGGCGTGAGGCGGATACGGCTGCGGTTCGCCAGTATCCGGCTGTCTCCAGGGGATATGGTGCGCTTGGTTTTGACCTGTTCGGGATGGATATTGAAATTGGTGCGCTCCATGAATAAAAGCGGCGTGAATACCAGCTGCACGTCCTTATAGCCCGTATTGTAAGCAAGGTCGGCATAATCAAAAATAGCCTGTTCCAGCACCGCGTCATGCTGGTTGGTATCTAAGGTGATATATTCCTGTTTCATCATATAAGTGGCTGCCTGTCTGGGGCTATTATAGGCGTAAATGGTAAATTTTTTTATTATTTAATCGGTTGCAGTGTGGTTTCGACTGGCTTATGTAGTTTCATCGGCGGTTGCACAGGGGGCTTGCAAATACGATAAATCCCCTTAAACTACCCTTCTTTTTGATAAAAAAGAGTGAAATCAAAAACATAGGCCTTTGCCTAAAGAAGTCAGATATGGCACTAATAGTACAGAAATTCGGTGGGACGTCGGTAGCCAATATTGAGCGCATCCGCAATGTCGCCACCAAAGTAAAAAAAGAACTCGATTTAGGCAATCAGGTAGCTGTGGTAGTATCGGCTATGTCGGGCGTTACCAACCAGCTAGTCGGCTATGTCAATGAGCTCTCGCCGCTGGCCACGCAAGCGGCCTGGAGCGAGTACGACCAGGTGGTATCCACCGGTGAACAGGTTACCTGCGGCCTGCTTGCATTATGCCTGCAGCAGATGGGTATTCCCGCGCGTTCCTTTACCGGCTGGCAGATTCCGCTGCAAACCGATAAGGCGCATGGTAAGGCGCGTATCACTCATATTGAGCCGGATGCTATTAATGCAGCGCTTGGCGAAGGCATGGTAGCGGTAGTGGCCGGTTTCCAGGGGATTGGCCCTGATGGGCGCATCACGACGCTGGGACGCGGCGGTTCCGATACGTCGGCGGTAGCGCTGGCGGCGGCCCTTAAAGCGCAGCGCTGCGATATTTATACCGACGTGGACGGCGTCTATACGACCGATCCGCGCATTGTAAGCGGCGCGCGCAAGCTTGATAAAATATCGTATGAAGAAATGCTGGAAATGGCATCGCTAGGCGCAAAAGTCTTACAGACGCGCTCAGTAGAAATGGCGATGAATCACGGAGTAGTAGTGCAGGTGCTTACCAGCTTTGCAGACGTCCCCGGCACATTATTGGTCAATGAGGAGGAAATTGTGGAACAGAAACGTATCACCGGCATTGCTTACAGCCGTGATGAGGCGCGCATTACGCTCACCGAAATCGCCAATATCCCAGGCATGTCGGCGGCGCTGTTCGGCCCGCTGGCCGATGCCAATATCAATGTGGACATGATCGTACAGAACATCACCGAAGATGGCCGCGCGACCGACATTACCTTTACCGTGCCCAAGGGCGACCTGGACCGTGCACTGGCAGCGGTAGAAAAAACGCGCGACAAGCTCCAGTTCAAATCATTGCATGCCGATAAGAATGTAGCCAAAGTTTCCATCGTAGGCGTGGGCATGCGCAGTCACAGCGGCATTGCGCAGACCATGTTCAACGCGCTGGCGGAAAAGAACATCAACATCCTGGTGATTTCGACGTCTGAAATCAAAATCAGCGTGCTGATTTCTGAAGAATATACCGAACTGGCAGTGCGCGCACTGCATGCCGCATTCGAGATGGAGCAGGCGTAAATGGCGGTCACCTTTGAATGGCCCAGCGACAAAGCCGGTGGGGCTATCAAGGCGATATTCCATAACCCGGACCTCGGCACGCTGACATTGCAGTGCCACAGCGAAGAGGATGCCCTCTCCATACTACCCGAATTGCAGCAGTTTGATCCGCGCTGCCGGCAGCTGGAAGGCGTGATCATTATGAGCCGTGGCACGAATGCCCGCGGGCTGGTAGGTTGCCTGCTGGAGCAGGAACTGGTCGGGCAGGGCTGCATGGACGAGATGGTAAAAGACTATGACGACCACAGGCGCGAAAGCGACGGTTTTGGCCAAAGATTATAAAAATTATAAACAGTAAGTCAGGCAAGAAATATATGACCACACTTAATACATTATGGGCGCGTGGCGCTGAATTCCTCGGCAGCAAATACGCCATCATGGGCGGCGCTATGTCGTGGGTGTCTGAGCATAACCTGGTGGCAGCCATGTCCAATGCGGGCGCGTTTGGCGTTATTGCCAATGGCTCGATGCCGCCGGAACTGCTTGAAAAAGAAATTATCGCGACCAAGGCGCTGACCGATAAGCCTTTTGGCGTGAACCTCATCATCATGCATCCGCAACTCGAACAGCTGATCGAAGTATGCAAACGCCAGAACGTGACCCATGTGGTGCTGGCTGGCGGTATTCCCGGTGGCACTTCGATTAAGGCGATCAAGGATTACGGCGCCAAGGTGATTGGCTTTGCGCCTTCTGCCATTATTGGCCGCAAGCTGATCCGCATTGGCGCTGACGCGCTGGTGATCGAAGGCATGGAAGCAGGCGGGCATATAGGCCCGGTGACGACGTCCGTGCTGGCGCAGGAAATTCTGCCTGTAATCAGTGAAGTCCCTGTATTTATCGCAGGCGGCATTGGCCGCGGCGAGGCGATTGTATCGTACCTGGAGATGGGTGCATCCGGCGTACAGCTTGGCACGCGTTTTGTATGCGCAACCGAGTGCATTGCCCATGACAAGTTCAAGGAAATGTTTATACGCAGCGCCGCGCGCGACGCCATTCCTTCGGTGCAGATAGATCCGGAATTTCCGGTGATTCCGGTGCGCGCCATTGCCAACAAGGCAACGGATGATTTCACGCGCTGCCAGCTGGAAGTGATTGCCCAGTTCCGCAGCGGCGAACTGGATAAAAAAGAAGCTCAGCTTAAGATTGAGCATTTCTGGGCGGGCGCACTGCGCCGCGCAGTGATTGACGGGGATGTCGAACACGGTTCTGTTATGGCGGGCCAGAGCGTTGGGATGGTAAGTAAAATCCAGCCTACGCAGGAAATCGTCGATGAACTGGTCGTCCAGGCAGAGGATTATATTGCATCACGACAAAAGAGAAATTGTGCCTGAACTAAGAAACGCAAGCATTTCAATGTCACCACTGTATCTGCTGCGGCAGATACGCGACGTAATGGCGCAGGCCGCTACCGCGCAGGAGAGGCTTGATCTTGTCACGGAACTGATTGCAACCGGGCTTTCCTCGGAAGTGTGCTCGGTCTATTTGCTGCGCGCCGGTGACATTTTAGAGCTCTATTCCAGCAAAGGTCTGAACGCAGCATCGGTGCACTCAACACGCCTTGGCGTAGGGCAGGGGCTTGTGGGTGAAATCGCATCGAGCGCGGAGCCGCTGAACCTGGCCGATGCCAGTGCCCATCCTAAATTCGTGTATCGCCCGGAAACGGGTGAAGAAATCTACAACTCCTTTGTCGGTGTGCCGGTACTCCAGGGCGGCAAGGTCATCGGCGTACTGGTTGTGCAGGGTAAACTGGCGCGTGAATATACATCTGAGCAGGTCGAAGTGCTGCAGACCATCGCCATGGTACTTTCAGAACTTGCGATTTCAGGCCAGCTGGTCGATGTGCAGGAACTCAAAACAGCTACCGGCGGCCTGATGTCGCAGCAGCTGATGGGCGTGCGCCTGTCGCCCGGCATCACCAAGGCGGTTGCGGTGCTGCACCAGCCGGAACTGGTGATTACGCAGTATGTATCGGCGGATCCTGCAAAGGAAAAAGAGCGTTTCGAGCATGCGCTGCGCAGCCTGCAGGAACGGTTTGATCATTATATCCAGACAGCGGGCCTGACCGAAGATGACGAGCAGATGCAGATCATCGAGACGTATTTGCTGTTCACACAGGATCGCGGCTGGATTTCGCGCATCAATGAGGCCATGGCCTCCGGCCTTACCGCTGAAGCGGCTGTGCGCAAGGTGCAGGGCGAACTTCAGGCCAAAATGAGCCAGCTTGCCAGCCCCTATATCAAAGAGCGTATCCAGGATTTAGAAGACCTCTCCAACCATTTGCTGCAAGTGCTTCTGGGCAAGCCCATGGTGCCACACGCCAGCGAATTGCCGGACGCGTTCATTGTGGTTGCGCGCACGCTGGGGCCTGCGGAACTACTGGATTACGACCATAAGCGCATCAAGGGCCTTATTTTAGAAGAAGGCTCGATGACCTCGCACACGGCGGTGATTGCGCGCGCTATGGATATTCCGGCGCTGGCCAAGGTCGCAAGCGCCACGGCCATTATTCAGCCTGGCGATACGGTGATACTGGACGCCGAAGAGGGCACGGTGTATGTGCGCCCGAACGACCAGGTCGAACAGATGATGGATCAGAGTATCCAGCAATATGCCCAGCGCGAAGCACAGTATGCCTCGCTGCATGACCTGCCAGCGGTTACGCGCGACGATGTGCGCATTTCGCTCAACATCAACGCCGGTCTTTTTGTAGATGCCGCGCAGGTACAGCAGGTGGGTATTGACGGCATTGGCCTTTACCGCACCGAACTTCCCTATATGACGTCGGAAACATTCCCGGAAGTAGAAATGCAGCGCAATCTCTATGCCGCTATGTATGAGCAGCTGCCGGGCAAGCGCATTATTTTCCGCAGTTTCGATATTGGCGGCGATAAGAAAGTTCCCTACCTGCATGCGGGCGAAGAAGAAAACCCGGCGATGGGATGGCGTGCAACCCGCATTGGCCTTGATCGTCCTGGAATATTACGCAAGCAGTTTCGCGCACTTATAGCAGCAGCAAATGGCGGTGATCTGCATGTGATGTTTCCATTCATTGCGCAGATCTCCGAATTGGACGCAGCGCGCCGCCTGCTCGATCAGGAACTGAAGGAAGCAGATGTAAAACCATCGCTGGTGAAAGTCGGTATCATGATCGAGATACCGTCCATACTCTGGCAGCTTGACCAGTTGATGCCGCGCGTGGATTTTGTATCCATCGGCAGCAACGATCTCATGCAGTTTCTTTTTGCCTGCGATCGCGGCGCTTCGCACATGGCAGGCAGTTACGATACACTCTCCCCGGTGATGCTACGCCTGGTTCATGAGGTGGTTGAAAAAGCGCACGGCCATAAGGTCGAAGTCAGCTTTTGTGGTGAGATGGCGCGAAAGCCGCTTGACGCGCTGGCTCTCATTGGCGTAGGAGTAAGGAGCCTGTCGGTATCGGCGTCGGCCATCGGGCCGCTCAAGGCAATGATCCGCAGCGTGAACCTTTCAGAACTAACCTCGTATCTCCATTTCCTTCTTGGCTCGTCGGAGCCCAGTGTACGCCACTGGCTTTCGGCTTATGCCAGAGACCATGACATTGCTGTATGACCATCGAACCTAACGGATATACGGAAATTGGCGCAGTGCTGCGCGCTGCCCGGGAAGACCGCCACCTCAGCACCTATGAGGTGGGCCGGATGCTGCATATCCGCGCCCGTTATCTGGATGCGTTGGAACGCGGCGATTTCAAGGAACTGCCCGGCA
>JAGVKI010000098.1 GCA_020050695.1 Alphaproteobacteria bacterium
AGGCATGCTGCAAACGGTAGTGGCAGAAACGGATACGGAAATAGGGGCTATCGACCCGGTGCGCGAGGAAAGCGTTGCCAACTGGGCCTTTACCCATAACCAGAAGGCAGGCCTTGGCACGGATACATTGCCGTCCGCACATGCACTTTATGCCCCGATGGAAGGCTCCGGCGGCGTTGTTGGCGTTATTGGCGTTATGCCGCATGAAACGTCGCAGCAGGGTTTGGGTTCGGACAAGATCGAGCTGCTCGATGCGCTTGCCAACATCACGGCATCCGCGCTTGAGCGCGCAAGTGCCGCAGAACTCGTGGAACAGACCATGATCGAGGCGGAAAGCGAAAAGCTGCGCAACATCCTGCTGTCGTCCGTATCGCATGATCTGCGCACACCGCTGGCGGCTATTACCGGTGCGGCGAGCACGCTGCTGTTAGAAGGCATGAAGATTACCGAAGAATACCGCACCGAACTGCTGCGCTCGATTCATGAAGAGGGCGCGCGCCTGGCGCGTATGGTAACCAACCTGCTCGACGTATCGAGTCTTGAGTCAGGATCGGTTAAACTCAATAAAGAACTCTACTTCATTGAAGAACTGATTGGTTCCGCCCTGATGCGCGTGGATCCGCGCCTGGGCCGCCATAAGGTGTTAACGAACATTGAGCATGGCCTGCCGCTGCTGCGCATGGACGGTTTGCTCATCGAACAGGTGCTTATCAACCTGCTCGAAAATGCGGCTGAATACACGCCTGAAGGTACGACCATCACCATTACCTCCAAGACCGTTAAACCGGATGTGCATGTGATTGTATCTGATAATGGCCCGGGTATTACAGCAGGTGAGGAAGAGCGCATCTTCGATAAGTTCTATGGCGGGGAAGTCAAGAAAGAGCCGCGTGGCGGAGAAGCGCGTGGTGGTGGCCTCGGCCTTGCTATCTGCCGGGGTATTATCCATGCCCATGGCGGTAAAATCTGGGCGCAGAACCCCAAAGAAGGCGGCGCTGCCTTTACCTTTACCCTTCCAATCCGCAACCAGGACGGCGACTAGAATAAAAAAAAGCCCATTATCAGGTGATAACGGGCTTTTTTATTAGCTTGTAGCTAGCTGATTAGTCTTCGGTTTCGATGTCGTCGCCACCAAATGCCATGCCATCATCTTCAGAAGCGGCAGGCTGAATGCTGATATTAGCAGCAGCGTCTTTGAATGCTTCTTCTACTTCAGCTGGGATTTCTTCACCGGAGGTCAGCAACTTTTTATCAGCAATATCCGACAGCGGACGCTTGAAGAAGCTCTGAATCAGGGTTTCGCCAAGCTGGTCGAGGCTGATCGTCTGGTCAGCAATTTCACGAAGGGAGACTACGGCGTCTTTGTCGTTATCACGGTCTACAGTCAATGGGTTACCGGATGTGATCTGTTTAGCGCGCTGAGCGGCCAGCAGAACCAGTTCAAAACGGTTAGGAATCTGGAGAATGCAATCTTCTACCGTGACACGTGCCATGAATTTTTGCTCCTTGCAATTCAGTATAATTTCTGGAAGAGTACGGCTTTTAAAGGATTTCGGCGGTTTAGACAAGCCTTTTTGATAATCCTGCGTATGGTTTTTTATATATAACCAGAGAAGATTTTAACGTGTTGGAAGATAACGATAAAAATACCCCGTCCAAACTGGCTAAACCAGACTGGATCAGGGTGAAGGCCCCTGTATCGCGTGAGTACCAGGCCACCCGCGACATTATCCACAAGCTGAAACTAAATACGGTTTGTGAAGAGGCCGCATGCCCGAATATCGGCGAATGCTGGAGCCAGAAGCACGCTACCGTGATGATCATGGGCGATACCTGCACCCGCGCATGCGCATTTTGTAACGTAAAAACCGGTGTTCCGGGCGCGCTTAACCCGCATGAGCCTGCCAATCTTGCAGAAGCGGTAGCAAAACTGAAGCTTCACCATGTGGTGATTACCTCGGTGGACCGCGACGATCTGGAAGATGGTGGTGCGCAGCATTTTGCCGATTGCATTAAAGCGATTCGCGACAGTTCGCCCGATACCACCATCGAAGTGCTGACGCCCGACTTCCAGCGTAAAGAGAAAGGCATTGAGATTGTTGCCCGCGCTCGCCCGGATGTGTTCAATCACAATATTGAAACGGTGCCCAGGCTCTATAAAACCATTCGCCCGGGTGCGCGTTATTTCGGCTCGCTGCATCTGCTCAAGACCATAAAAGAAATCGATCCGTCGATTTTTACCAAGTCGGGCATCATGGTCGGCCTTGGCGAGAGCAAGGAGGAAGTCTATCAGGTGATGGATGATCTGCGCGCAGCCGATGTGGATTTCATGACCATTGGCCAGTACCTGCAGCCAACGCCCAAGCATGCCAAACTTGAAGAATATGTAACGCCGGAGCAGTTCGATTTTTATGGCCGCCAGGCACGCGTTAAAGGCTTCCTGATGGTATCGGCCACGCCGCTTACGCGCTCAAGCTACCATGCAGGCGATGACTTTGCCAAAATGAAAGCCGCACGCGATGCATTGCTGGCGGGCAAAGAAAATCCGCAGCAGCCGCAGGCAACGACGGCGTAGATGGATAGCGCGGACGTTACTAAGCATCGCGCCCAATCTACTCCCCGGCCCATCCCACGTAAAGTAGACGGCGCATATCTAGAACGCGCGGCGCTGTATTATCTGGAACGCTTTGCCAGCTCATCTGAAAATCTCCGTAAAGTCCTAAAACGAAAAATCGACCGCCGTTGCCGCGCGCGTGGTGAGGAGCCGCAGCAATTCTATGATCTCATCACGCCGCTGCTGGAGCGCTATCAGGCAAGTGGTTTGCTCAATGATGCGGTCTATGCCCAGTCGCAGGTGGCTAGTTTGCGCAGGAGAGGGGGCTCGAAACGCGCCATAAGCGCCAAGCTGGCCGCCAAGGGTATTAAAGGCGATGAACTATCGCAAATCATCGAGCAGGATGATACCGATGAGTTGCAGGCCGCACGTAACTACGCGCGCCGCCGACGCCTTGGTTACTGGCGCACGAAGAATGCGGCCGATTATCATGACAAGGATTTGGCTGCGCTGGCACGGGCTGGCTTTTCCTTCCAGCACGCCAAGGCTGCATTAGAACCAGAAGAGGAGGAGGCGTAATGCCCCATCGCCATACTGAGCACCATGTCCATTTTTCCGAGTCCCTGCGCGATTTTGTGATCGGCATGTCGGACGGCCTGACCGTGCCGTTTGCGCTTGCCGCAGGGCTGGCAGGCGCGGTGGATAATACATCGCTGATTGTCACGGCAGGCGTAGCGGAAATTGCTGCGGGCACCATTGCCATGGGGCTTGGCGGCTATCTTGGCGCTAAAACCGAAAAGGAACATTACGAATCGGAAGAGCGCCGCGAATATAAAGAAGTTGAACAGGTGCCGCATATCGAAGCGCGTGAAGTCGGCGATATATTGCGCAGTTTTGGCGTGCCGGAGTCGCATGTGCCAGCAGTGGTTGAGGGCATTCAAAGCAACCCTAAAAAATGGGTGGATTTCATGATGCGCTTTGAACTGGGCCTCGAGCGGCCAGACCCGCGCCGCCTGCTGCAAAGCCCGCTTATGATTGGCGGCGCTTACATGATTGGAGGGTTTGTGCCGCTGATGCCGTATATCTTCATATCCGTAGTGGATGAGGCTTTGCTGTTTTCCAGCATTATCAGCCTGATTGCTTTGTTTGCATTTGGCGCATTTAAAGGTTACTTTACTGGACAAAAGCCAGTGAAAGCGGCGATGCAGACCACCGTGATCGGCAGCCTTGCTGCTGCTACGGCCTACACCATCGCAAGCCTTATTGCGTAACATGTGAGATAGCCAGACACTATGCCCAAAACGTGGCTCTATTACATTGCCCTGTGCATGCCGCTGTTACTGCGGGTGCTGCTGCTGGACACCAGCTTTATGTCCTGGCTCTGGTATCATGATTACAAGGACAGTTATTACGCACTGAGCGCGCTGAGTGTAAACCCGTCCTTTGTGCAGTTCATTGGTGGCTGGGCGCTGCCATGCTTTGTTATAACGGTCATGAGCTTCTGGCTGCTTGAATCCTTCCATGATGATGAGGATACCCTCATGCACCAGTTTCTGCTGGTGCCGCTGATGTATATTCCCTTTACCATCATCACGGATTTTATTGTTACCCTGAATTTTAATCCTATGAACCTGTTTGCCCATCCGGTGGTGATTGTTCCGTTCGGGTATATTTACATTGGGATCTGGCTGGTGTTTATAAAGACCATGCATCATTTTCGACTCGTTGTGTAACCAATGCCTTCCCACACGGAAAACACCCTTTCTCCCTATAGTACGCAGCAACTGTTTGATCTGGTCGCTGAAGTGGATCGCTACCCAGATTTTCTGCCATGGTGCCGCGCGGCGCGTATCATTGAGCGTGGTGAAAACGAGATGCTGGCAGAGCTGGTGATTTCCTTCTCGCACCTGACCGAGCGCTATACCTCGCGCGTGACGCTTACCCGCCCGCAAGGCCCCGATTCGCCGGGGGCGATTGATGTGAACATGGTCAGCGGCCCGTTTGAGTATCTCACGAACCGATGGCGTTTTACACCGCATGCGCAGGGGGGCACGCAGATTGATTTTTTCCTCGATTTCAAATTCCGTTCACGGCTGCTTGAAAAACTGATCGGCAGCCTGTTTACCAAAGCCACCGCCAAAATGGTGGGGGCATTTAGTTCGCGCGCTGATGCGCTGTATGGAAAGAAGGGCGCATGAGTAGCTTCCTGCTGGTGTGTATATTCGTATTCTCCGGCATGTCGCTGGTGTCGTATATCTATTGCTGGTTGGATATGCTGGGGGGAAAGCCCTATATCCTGTCGCTGCGCCAGATCACCACCATTATGGATCGCAGCCAGCTGAACCAGCTGTTCGGCAAACCGGGCAAGGGCTTTTACTATACGCTTACCCCGCAGATGATTGCGGCCATTATCCGCACCCGTAAATGGTATTTCTTCCGGGAATGCCTGGCTGATACGCTGTGCGTCTACGGCGCATGGCGCTTTATGATGGTGGAATCCACCCCGGGTACTATCTGGCTGTTTATCCTGCTGGCCAGCGCCTGCCAGGGGGTAAACCTGCTTTATTCGGTGCAGCTTGTAAAAAAATGGGGCGACCAGCTACGCGAAGAAATAGATAATTCAGACGATTAGCTAACAGCCCTGCAAAGGAAACCATTGACAAGCCTTTCTGGCTCTGGCATGTCTGCCTGCCTCAAGATGCCAAAGGCGTCTATGTTTTTATGCGGATCGGTGGCCGAGTGGTCTAAGGCGCACGCCTGGAAAGTGTGTATAGGGGTGACTCTATCGCGAGTTCGAATCTCGCCCGATCCGCCATTTGAAACGGGAATGCGCCGAATCCTCTGAGTTCGAATCTCAGTCAAGGGTTCATTAGGTTCGAAAAGCTTATTTCACTTGCAGCCTATGAATGCTATAAGTTCGAACTAGATATTATTATACATAAGACAATGCTTGATAAAATTCTTGAAGGTGCAACTAAAATAAAGCTAACGGGTGGGCTTGTAGGAAGAGTCTGCACGGTAGTGCTTGTTACTGTCTTGGGCATTACAGTTATAGCTGCGAGTTCATCAATATGGTGGGTGGCTCCTTTAGCAATCGTCGCACTCTTATCATTTGTTTTTATAATATTATCGCGGGTATTAGCGATCGCCCAAAATAATCCGCACGCAGCCATATTAGATGGCGCAGAGTTTTTTCAATACGAAAAGCTTATTTTGGCCAGCAAAAATAATCCCTTGATTCAAGTTACAGCTACATCTCAAATTGAGGAATACACTCTACCTGCCATCGCTGATAGTATAATAAATCAGCCAGATGTTGAAATTCTGCCGACTCAATCCTCAACGGAAGAGGGAGAGAAGTAATGGCAGATTACTTTCAAATTTTTATTAGACCCAAGCAAGGTGTTAGCCAGGAGCAAATTGAAAAAAAAATCAATTTAGCTGTGGATTGGTTTCGCTGTGATAAAAATCTTTATGTTATTTATACAACCTCTGAAGTTGATAAGTGGAAGGCGCGGCTAATAGAGTTAGTAAAGCCAGAAGGTGTCCTTTTTATATGCAAGCTAGACATCACAGTCCGTCAAGGTTGGATGGTTAAAACATTTTGGGAGTGGTTGAAGAAAGATAGATAGCTTTTTATCGCTACCGCGTTAATTCTGTAATTATTGCACTGCCAATATAATTAATCTTATGCCGTACAATCGCGGCGAAATCCTTCGGACAAGTTCGAAATCCGAACGCTACGCACCGCCATATAAAAATGTCCGCTAAGTGCGGGCTTTTTTTATGCCGATTATTTAATTGATTTATTCCGTCCGCATCTGCATCTTCCTTGTGCATTCATCACCAAACAAGGAAACCCTCATGAAAAAACTGACGCTGGCAGCAGCCTTATTTTCCACCATTTTTGCAGCGCCAGCGATGGCTGATCATTGTGATCATCTGCCAGATCATAAGGCGCTGAAAGCAGCGCTAACTGAAGCGCGCAAAGAAAATAACGGGGGATTCAACCTCGATATGTGGGGCACGATTGTTGACCGTAGCGGCACCGTGTGCGCGGTGGCGTACTCGGGCGCTGATGAAGGTTCGCAGTGGCCGGGAAGCCGCGTGATTTCTGCGCAGAAAGCCAATACCGCAAATGCGTTCTCGCTTGATGGACTTGCGCTTTCTACCGCCAATCTTTATTCAGCCGTGCAGCCGGGCGGCTCACTGTTTGGCTTGCAGGAAAGCAACCCTGTGGACGCTGAAGAAGCCTATGAAGGCAGTGCGTCTGACTTTGGCACCAGCAGCGACCCTATGGTGGGTAAGCGCATAGGCGGTGTAAACGTGTTTGGCGGCGGCCTTGCACTTTATAATGCTGAAGGCAAAGTAATTGGCGGCCTTGGCGTGTCGGGCGATTCTTCCTGCGCGGATCATAACATCGGCTGGAAGGTGCGTCATGCCTTGAGCCTGGATCATGTACCTGCGGGTGTGGCGGCGGATAAATCCGATGCCATTATCTACGACGTGAAAAACGGTAAAAGCGCTGGCGGCTTCGGTCATCCAACCTGCGGCGGCAAGGAAAATACGGTAGCTAAAACATTACCGAAGGTTTCTGCTGTTAAGGCTGCCGAGTAACAGCAACCGGTGCAAACTAAAAAAGGCTCCCCTTGGGGAGCCTTTTTTGTATGTGCAGGGCAGGGGATATTAGGCTGCCTGGCTGCTGCAGCCGCCTTTGAATATAGTGGCCAGATCGATACCTTTGCCTGTTTCCAGGTAACTTTTCATGCTGGCAATAACGCCTGGCCAGCCTTTGGAAACATTCTTTGCCATCTGTGAATCAGGGATGAATTCGTTATGCACCACATCAAGGCGAACAAGGTCTTCCACAGGCGTAATTTCAAACGTCACGCGTGAAGTATCTTCTTCCTTGCCAGGGGTAAACCACGAAAGCACAAGGCGCGATGGCGGGCTGCATTCAAGCACCTTGCCAATATGATGAATTTTGCCTGGGTTATCCATGTCCACATGCTGCCAGTCGGAACCCTTTTTCCAGTCGGATACGTTGGCATTGCCTGCCCAGTACTGGCGGGTGAATTCCGGGTTTGTGATTGCGTTCCAGAGTTTTTCCGGCGTTGTTTTGATGTAGGTGGTGTATACAAGATCGTTATTACTCATCGTTATTCTCCTCTAAGGCTTGTTTTAAATTTTGTAGTGCCTGAACGCGTTCCTGCTCAAACTTGCCTATCCAACGGCTATAAATTTCGCTGATCGGAACAGGGTTTAAGTAGTGAAGCTTTTCGCGCCCCTCTTTCTTGGTGACGACCAGATTAGCTGCCTCCAGCAAAGCAAGATGCTTGGTGACCGCCTGGCGGCTCATGTCATGCTTTTCGCATAACTCGCCAAGCGTCAGGCCGCCTTTTTTGCGCAAACGGTCGAGCAGTTTGCGGCGGCTGCTATCGGCGAGGGCTTTGAATACTTTATCCTGATCGGTAACCATGCAAGCATTATATGCAACCAAATGGTTGCATGTCAAGGGTGCTAAATATAATTTTTCTAGGAAAATCATAAAAGCCAATGTAAACCAATGGTTATGATACGCCTGACCGAAATAAAACTACCGCTCGACCATAAGCCGGATGCGATTGCTAAAGCCGCTATCGCCCGTCTTGGCATTACTGCGCCTGAACTGATTTCCTGCACTGTATTTCGCCGCGCACATGATGCCCGCAAGAAGTCTAATATTTTCCTGATCTATTCGCTTGATGTGGAGGTGAAAGACGAGGCTGCTATTCTCAAGCGCTTCGCTACCGACCGGCATGTCCAGCCTACACCGGATATTGATTACCGCTTTGTTGCCAAAGCGCCGGAGAAGCTTTGTTCGCGTCCGCTGGTGATTGGGGCAGGGCCGTGCGGGTTATTTGCTGCATTGCTGCTGGCGCAGATGGGCTTTCGCCCGATTATTCTAGAGCGCGGCAAGGTGGTGCGCGAACGCACCAAAGACACATGGGGGTTGTGGCGCAAGTCGATCCTCAACACGGAATCCAACGTGCAATATGGCGAAGGCGGGGCAGGCACATTTTCTGACGGCAAGCTCTACAGCCAGATCAAAGACCCGCGCCATCTGGGCCGCAAGGTGCTCACTGAGTTTGTAAAAGCAGAAGCGCCGCCGGAAATCCTGACCGAAGCGCACCCGCATATCGGCACGTTCCGCCTGGTCAAGATGGTGGAAAACATGCGCGCGACCATTGAGTCACTCGGCGGTGAATACCGCTTTGAAAGCCGCGTGACCGACCTTGATATTGAAACCGATGGCAACGGCAATCGCCGGGTGCGCGGCGTGGTGCTGGCCAGCGGTGAGCAGATCGCGTCTGACCATGTGGTGCTGGCGGTTGGCCATAGTGCGCGCGATACATTCCAGATGCTGCATGATCGCGGCGTCTATGTTGAGGCCAAACCGTTTTCGATTGGCTTTCGCATCGAGCACCCGCAATCGCTTATTGATGTTGCGCGTTTTGGCCCGAATGCTGGCAATCCTATTTTAGGTGCGGCAGATTATAAGCTGGTGCATCACGCGAGCAACGGGCGTGGTGTGTATAGCTTCTGCATGTGCCCGGGCGGCACGGTGGTTGCTGCAACGTCTGAAGAAAACCGCGTAGTCACCAACGGCATGAGCCAGTATTCACGTGCTGAGCGTAATGCTAATTCAGGTATTGTGGTGGGTATCACGCCGGAAGTTGATTATCCGGGCGGGCCGCTGGCGGGTATTGATTTTCAGCGCAGGTGGGAGTCGGCAGCATTTATTGCAGGCGGCAGTACCTATGCCGCACCTGCACAGCGCGTAGGCGATTTTATTGCCGGGCGCCCATCCACTTCGCTGGGCAGTGTAATTCCCTCCTATAAGCCAGGCGTGAAACCAACCGATCTTTCGCCCTGCCTGCCGGATAGATCGG
>JAGVKI010000114.1 GCA_020050695.1 Alphaproteobacteria bacterium
TGACCTTATAATGTACAGGGGGTTCAGCCTGCCAGTGCGTGGCTTCTGCCCTGCCTGTTTATAGACGATGGAAATGGTGGGGGGTGAGGGATTTGAACCCCCGACCAAGGCGTTATGAGCGCCCTGCTCTAACCGCTGAGCTAACCCCCCGGTGCCTCTAGGAAGCCATGTTTGATGGCGTTTTGGCGAGGGTTTTGGTTATAATGGCTGCTTTCTGCCAGCACAAGCAAAGAAATTATCTATATAATACATTACTATAAACACCGCTTATGGCCTTGTGGATAAAATACGACTTTCCGATTGCGCTTGCCAGTCTTTTGCTTTATCAAATGTGCCCCTGATATATAGCATATTGCCGCAGATGGCATGGAATACTTGGAGTTCATTATGAAACAGAATACGCACCCTAACTACCACAAGATCACTGTCGTAATGACCGACGGTACCAAATACGAAACCCGTTCTACCTGGGGTAAAGAAGGTGACGTGCTTCAGCTGGACGTGGATCCAAAGACCCATCCGGCATGGGTTGGTGGCGTAAACCTGCGCAAAACCGGCCAGCTTGAAAAGTTCGAAAACAGGTTCAAAAGTTTCGGCGCAAAAAAGACTGAAGCAACCGCAGCTGTGGAAACCAAAACAGATAAGAAAGAAGACACAAAATAGTCTTACTTTCCAGACCTTAATAAAAGGGCGGCCTGTTATAGAACAGCCGCCCTTTTTCTTTATATCAGGCTAGGAAAATTGCCGGTCTTGCGAGCATAAACGGCTAAGCATTAGCTTGCGGTGAAGATAGGTGCGCAAGGCCTTTTCCAGCTGTGGCCAGGAAAGCCCCACCTCGCCTTCAAACTGCTCCTGGGCAATTAGGAACACCTGTTCCGCTTCTTCATTGGTAATACGTGGCAGTTCTTGCTGCTCACATATAAAATGCACATCATCAATATGCCACAGATTATCGACAAAATAGCCAGCAGACTTAAGTAATTCTCGCGCTGCCTCGACGAGTTTAGCGGGATGTTGACTCATAAAACGATACCTCTTGTACTAGGGGGCCGTTAATAAAGGTTAATGGTTAAATAATTATTAATATAATTGGATATATCCGTGATTATTGGGATTAAATCCTATAATATTAGCCGTAATTCGTTGTTTTATCGTTATAATAATTAATTTTTCTGAATAATTTAACCTTATTCCTCCCTAAAAAATGGGAGAAATGTGAAAAAAAATTACGCTTGGGCGTTGCCATTCTTATTTTAGCACCTATATCTGTCTCCAGAATATCAACTCACCTAGGGCAAAACAGGCTGTCCCGGAAGTGTAAAACGCTTACGGAAACAGGTTTTGATTGCCCTGGTAGAACACACACTTTGGAGATAGAGCATGAGTAAAGTCATTGGTATTGACCTTGGTACCACCAACAGCTGCGTTGCCATTATGGAAGGCTCGCAACTTAAAGTAATCCACAGCCCTGAAGGCCGTAACGTGGTTCCATCCATCGTTGCGCTTACCGAAAGCGGCGAACGCCTGGTAGGCGATGGCGCGAAACGCCAGGCCGTTACCAATCCTGAAAACACCCTGTTTGCGATTAAGCGCCTTATTGGCCGCAACTTCAACGACCCGCTTGTTAAAAAAGACATGGGCCTTGTTCCCTATCATATCGTCAAAGGCGATAACGGCGATGCATGGGTAGAATCGCGCGGCGAAAAATATTCGCCTTCGCAGATCAGCGCATTCATACTGACCAAAATGAAGGAAGTAGCCGAAGCCTATCTTGGTGAAGGCGTTACCCAGGCAGTTGTCACCGTTCCTGCATACTTCAATGACGCACAGCGCCAGGCCACCAAGGACGCTGGCCGCATCGCGGGTCTGGAAGTGCTGCGTATCATCAACGAACCAACAGCAGCAGCACTTGCTTACGGCCTGGATAAAGACAAAAAAGTTGGCAGCACCGTTGCTGTATACGATCTTGGCGGTGGTACGTTCGACGTATCCATCCTGGAAATTGACAACGGCGTATTCGAAGTAAAAGCTACCAACGGCGACACGTTCCTCGGCGGTGAAGACTTTGATAAACGCATTATCGATTTCCTGGCTGACGAATTCAAAAAAGAACAGGGCATCGACCTGCGCAGCGATAAGCTGGCACTACAGCGCCTCAAGGAAGCTGCGGAAAAAGCAAAGATCGAACTGTCCAGCAGCCTGCAGACCGACGTGAACCTGCCATTTATCACGGCAGATGCTTCTGGTCCAAAGCACCTGAATATCAAGCTGACGCGCGCTAAACTCGAAGGCCTGGTGGACGACCTGATCGCCAAGACCATTGAGCCATGCAAAAACGCACTCAAAGATGCTGGCCTTTCTGCAAAGGACATTGATGAAGTGATCCTGGTAGGCGGTATGACCCGCATGCCAAAAGTAAACGAAGCCGTAAAAGCATTCTTCGGCAAGGAACCGCATAAGGGTGTGAATCCTGATGAAGTAGTCGCTATGGGCGCGGCCATTCAGGGCGCAGTACTCAAAGGCGATGTGAAAGACGTATTGCTGCTCGATGTTACCCCGCTTTCGCTTGGTATCGAAACACTCGGCGGCGTATTTACCCGCCTGATCGAGCGCAACACCACCATTCCTACCAAGAAATCGCAGGTGTTCTCGACTGCCGACGACAACCAGACCGCGGTAACCATCCGCGTGTTCCAGGGTGAACGTGAAATGGCGGCTGACAACAAGATGCTCGGCCAGTTCGATCTGGTGGGCCTTCCTCCTGCACCACGCGGTATGCCGCAGGTAGAAGTGACCTTCGACATCGACTCGAACGGTATCGTGAATGTATCGGCCAAGGATAAAGCCACCGGCAAGGAACAGCAGATCCGCATTCAGGCCTCCGGCGGCCTGTCTGACGCCGACATCGAAAAGATGGTCAAAGACGCGCAGGCTCACGCTGAAGAAGACAAAAAGCGCCGCCAGCTGGTTGACCTCAAGAACCAGGCAGACGGCCTGATTCACTCGGCTGAGAAAAACGTGGCCGAACACGGCGACAAGATCTCTGCTGCCGATAAGTCTGCTATCGAAACCGATATACAGGCGCTCAAAGACGCCCTGGCTTCGGAAGATGCACAGCGTATCGAAAAGCAGGTTGAAGCCCTCACCCAGTCGACCATGAAGCTGGGCGAAGTGCTCTATAAAGCACAGCAGGAAGCATCAGCTGCTTCCGGCGGCGACACGGCTTCGGGCGCAGCTTCTGGCGCAGCCAGCGGCGACAGCGATAACGTTGTCGATGCGACCTTCGAAGAAGTCGACGAATCAAAAAAGAAAAATTAAGTTTGTACTCAACGCGATAAAACTGTAGCCAGATAGCTGGCTACAGTTTTTTTCATGATATAATCAATTCCTTATGGCCAGTAACAAAGATTATTACGAGACGCTTGGTGTAAGCCGAACCGCAAGCGCGGACGAACTTAAAAAGGCGTACCGCAAGCTGGCGATGGAGCACCATCCCGACCGCAATGCCGGTAATCCCAAGGCAGAACAGCAATTCAAAGAAATCAGTGAAGCGTATGATGTGCTCAAAGACGAGCAAAAACGCGCCGCATATGATCGCTATGGCCATGCTGCCTTCACACAGGGTGGCGCCGGCGGTTTTGGCGGCGGCGCGGGCGCGGGCGGTTTTGATTTTTCGTCCAGCTTTGCTGACATTTTTGAAGATCTCTTTGGCGGCGGCGGCCAACGACGTAGCGGCGGCAGCCAGCAGGAAAGCGCAAGCCGTGGTGCCGATCTTCGTTATAACCTGCATATCTCGCTGGAAGATGCCTATAAGGGCAAACAGGAAAATATCCGCGTTACCACATCGGTAGCATGCGAATCATGCCATGGCAGCGGCGGCGAAAAAGGCACCAAGCCCATTACCTGCACCACCTGTAACGGCCATGGCCGCGTGCGCGCAAGCCAGGGTTTCTTTACTATCGAGCGAACCTGCACAACCTGCCAGGGCATGGGCAAAGTCATCAAAGACCCCTGCCGCAGCTGCGCAGGCACTGGCCGCACCCGCAAAGAAAAAACACTGGCCGTTAACATCCCTGCCGGCGTAGAAGACGGCACACGTATCCGCCTAGCCAATGAAGGCGAAGTGGGCATGCGCGGCGGCCCAGCGGGTGATTTATATATTTTCCTGACCATTGCGGAACATTCCCTGTTCAAACGCGACGGCGCGGATGTGCACTGCATGATCCCGATTAA
>JAGVKI010000301.1 GCA_020050695.1 Alphaproteobacteria bacterium
CGAGCTTCGTCACTTTGTTTAAGCTTTGCTTCCATCTCCTTGAGGTCTGTGATGTCGCGTATCACGCCCACCAGTACCAGTTCGCCTTCAGGCGTAGTGAAGCAGGCTTTCTTGGTGGAGATAACATGCTTCTTACCGGTGGCGTCCGTAAAGTTCTCGATGTTCAAATTGACTGTGCCGCTGGTGAACACCTCTTCGTCTTTTTGCCAGAATACATCGGCTTCATCCTTAGGAAAGAAGTCGTAATCGCTTTTGCCTATAAGCTGTTTTTCGGGACGGCCAAATAATGCCCAAAGCGCGTTATTGCCTTCGATCCAGCGGTGCTGGCGGTCTTTTACAAAGATAGGATCAACTACTGTGTTGATAATATTCTTAAGGAAAGCGCGCGAAGAGACCAGTTTACGCGTGGAAGGATCAAGCGCTTCATAGGCCGCTTTGAAATCCTGCAGGTAGCTGGCTTCGCCTTCTTCGGGTTCATTATTTGAAATGGGAAGCAGTTGATGGAGCGTATAGATGATATTGCCTGCGTTATCATGTACCGGCGAGTTCCGGCTGCCTGCGATATGGCCAGGCAGCTTTACATCAAGCACGTGTTTTCCGATGATGGCAGAGCGCTTCAGCCCCGTAGCCTTTTCATAGGCGTTATTGACCGCAAGCACGCGGGAGTCTGCACCAAGCAGCAATGAAGGTTCCGGCGATGCGTCAAAGATACGCTGGTAATCGATGGATGGTACGTCAGCTATTTTTTGCGTGATTGGCAATGTCGTACCTCAATGCATTTTTAATTAAACGATTTTTGCATAAGTGAGGGATTGCTGATCCTGGGGCATGCCCAGTCCATAACTTTTTCCACGAGTGTCTCGTAGTCTTTCAGGGCATGGGGTTTTGTCATGCACATATCGGCTCCAAGTGCTTTGCACTGCGTATGGTCAAGTGGGTCACGAGAGGTGGTGATGATAACCACCGGGATAGTAGCAATCTCTGATGTCTCTTTTACTCTCTTGAGCACTTCAAAACCACTTATTCTTGGCATATTCAGGTCAAGAAGTATGAGGTCGGGGCGCAGCACACTGTGATATTTTTCAATTTTGAGCAGATAATCCAATGCTTCATAGCCGTCTGGCACCCAGTGGATGGATGCTGCCTCGGTCTTTGCGGCAAACACTTCTTTGAGCAGATACGCATCTGAACTGCTATCATCGATTAGCAGAATTTCCATTGGGCAACCGTGTCAAAAGGGGAGTATATAATAGGTTGTATTCGAAACTAGAATTTAGCATAATTATTTGTCTTTGTCACCTAATGTGCTATCTATAAACATAATTATATCAATGGAATAGAGATATAATTTGTATCAATTTGATACGGACAACGATTAGTTGTAGGGAAAACAAGCAGATAAAAACTTATTTCAAATGCAATATATAAGTGGTTGAAAACAAAAGATGAATATTAAATTACATATGGAATCTTTATTCCTTCAAAACTATAATTGCGATAAAGGCGGAACCGCGTTTTTTAGCGCGTAGCGACAGGTGGAATGATGAAACCAGTGCCATTTAAAAAAGCTGAATCAAATGATGCCGGCGATGCAGATGCTCAGCAGGACGCAGTAAAAACCATTGACCAGCTTGAGCGTGAACTGGAAATGCTGGCCTACGTTACTTCGCACAATCTCCAATCTCCCCTGCGCGCCATCCTTGGTTATTGCGAGGAAATAAATCGCCAGCCAGGCATTAAATCCAAAACAGTTACCCGTGAAACTGCCGATGCCCTTACCCATGAGGCGAAACGTTTAAAAGACATGCTTCAGGTGATGATGGAATACATCCAGCTGGAAACGCACCCGGTTAAACATGCGCAGGTGAATTGCAGCGAAGTATTACATACCGTGCTTACGATGCATGGCCATGATATCGAGACCGCAAAAGCGGAGATTCGCATGGGTGAATTACCCTCGGTATGGGGGCATTATGGCCGTATTACCCGCTTATTTGGCTATCTTATCGATAACGCCATTAAGTTTAGGGGAACTAATCCGTGTGTGATTGACATCAAGGTTCGCTCGGAAGGAAAATTCTGGGAGTTCACCGTCCGCGATAATGGTATCGGCATGAATGAAGATTATACGGATATTGTGTTCAGGCTGTTTAAACGCCTTCATACGGCAGAAGATTATCCGGGGTATGGCGCAGGTCTTTCTTTAAGTAAAAAGATTGTGGAAGCGCATGGTGGTAAGATCCGCATCGATTCCAAAACGGGTCAGGGAGCATGTGTAATCTTTACCTTGCCGAAGATGCCGGCAGAGAAATCGTAGTTTAGGAGATGGTCGATATGCAGCTTGCAGAAATGGTAAAGCCACAGGACATTGTGGTGCTTCTCGTAGAAGACTCTTCAGGAGACGCAGCCGCTATTACCAAGGCAATGGTATACGGCTCACCTTTTTATAATTTTAAAATTACGCGGAAAGCCACATTGGAAGCGGGTATTGAGTTTCTTCAGGGAACCAAGGTAGACGTAGTGCTGCTGGACCTTGACCTGCCTGATGCCAAGGAGCTTATAGCCGTTGAGCATATGCATAATTTATTTCCGGATCTGCCGATTGTGATTATCAGCGGCTATTCCGACATCAACATGGTGCATGATGCCCTGCATTCCGGCGCGCAGGAATTCCTGATAAAGGGAGAATGCAGCGGTGTCACTATCCGCCAGAGTATTTACCAGGCTATTGCCCGTAAGCAGATAGAAGTATCGTACCAGCGCGGCGATAAACTCTGATCACCACTTAAGCAGCAGCCGGCCCAGCAGCGTGCCGATTGCGGCGGCGGCCAGCATAGGCAGGTAATGCCACACTACGATATGCTGTATCGAATCCGTCATTTCCGTCAGGCGCGCAATGAGCCCCCCTATACTAAACGCAGTAAGCAGCGCTACGGCGCCCGCTTGAATATAGTGGGTGCTGGCCATACGGCTGAGGCTGTAAAATAGCAACGTCGCCGGAGGCAGCGCTAAAATAGTGATATGGATGGTGCAGATCAGCCCATGCATGGGTATGGCAATGTGTAGATCAGCATACAGCCACTGTGCGTAAAGCATGCATATCAGCAAGGTGAAGCTTACTATCGGAGCAGCCAGCGGCCTGTCCTTCTGGTAGCTATCGGGATAGGCCAGCAGCGCAGTGCTCCACATGCAGGCAAGCAGGGTTGCCGCCAGCAGCACTATTTCACCTGCAAACAGGGGGGAGGATAATTGGTCTGCAATATCAGGGCGTGCGCCAAATACATATACGAAGATGGCAATATAGGCAGCTGCTACCAACGCCCATTTAACAGACATGCGTAATGGATGCGGTGCAGGTTTTACCGGCTGCATGTCTTCGGCAAGTTGGTTGATCAGGTCCTGGCTATCCATTATTACTCATTCTCCAGTTTCTTCTTAAGCACCTTATAGGCGCGGTGAGCAGCTACCTTTACTGCCGATTCTTTCATGCCTATCTTTTCTGCCACCTCGCGCGCGGTATAGCCTTCTTCATGCATCAGTTGCAGGATCATGGCCTGCTTGCCCGGAAGCTGCTCCACCTCTCCTTTTATTGATTCGTAGGAAAGTCCGGCTTTGGTTACATCCTGCATATCCAGCCCTTCTGCATCTTCCAGTTCGCTAGCGCCGTGCAGCTTGTCGGCATAGTGTTTGCGCAGGTAATCGTTCAGGCGGAAGCGCGCAATAGCCAGCGCCCAGGGCTTATAGGGGCGCTCGCAGTCATAGGTATGGCGGGCTTTATGTATGGAAATCAGGATTTCCTGAACCAGGTCTTCCAGGTCGCTGCCCTGGCGCAGGCGACGCGCCAGATAGGGGCGCAGCAGCATGGCGGTTTCTTCAAGCGCAGAGGCATAGGCGCGCTTGTCACCGGCCAGAGCCAGCCGCATGCGTTCTTCAAGTACCTTTCCTTGCGTCTCATTCATTACTATACTGCCCGTAATTTAACAGCGGGTATGCGATGTAACCTAAAACCTGCTTCCTGCGAATACCAATGTGAAACCGATAAGCAGAGGTAACCATGCAGTCCATTTTACGCCTATATCAAGGATTTATATACACGATGCAGGCGCTTAGTCCAGCAATGTTGCTGGCGCTTCGCTTGTGGATCGCCCATGTGTTCTGGGTATCTGGCGTTCTGAAGGCGACTAACTGGGATAATACCCTTACGTTGTTTATGTACGAGCATCCCGTACCCTTCCTGCCAACACAGCTTGCTGCTGTCCTGGGAACAAGCTTTGAGATTCTCTGCCCTATCCTGCTTAGCCTTGGTCTGGCTACCCGCCTGGCCACCCTGCCCCTGATTGCCATGACGCTGGTGATCAATTTTACGTATCTTGAGGCGACTGAGCATTATTACTGGCTGATGATTCTAGGGGTGCTGCTGACCAACGGGGCTGGCCGCATTTCGGTGGATGCCTTTCTGTCAAGGCGTTATGGCCGGACGTTTTCACGCAGGAAAACAGATATGGAAAAGTTACAGCAAATCAGGAGATAATGTATGCAAAGGCGTTCTTTTATCAAATTGCTGATGGGCAGTGCCAGTATGGTTGCAATGTCGCGTATTTTTAAAATGGAGATGGCTATGGCCGCAGATGAAAAGATTGATAAGCTTACAAAGCCAGATGAGCAGTGGAAAAAAGAACTTCCCGCGCAAAGCTATGAAGTGCTGCGCCATGAAGGAACCGAGCGTGCCTTTACCAGCCCGCTGAACGATGAAAAGCGTGAGGGTATGTTTGTCTGCGCTGGCTGTGAATTGCCGCTGTTCCCTTCCAAGTTTAAGTATAATAGTGGCACTGGCTGGCCAAGTTTTTATGACGCCCTGCCCGGTCATGTCGAAACCAAGACGGACTATAAAATCATTGCGCCGCGCACGGAATATCACTGCGCACGCTGCGGCGGCCATCAGGGGCATGTATTTGAAGATGGGCCAAAGCCCACTGGTTTGCGTTATTGCAATAACGGCGTCGCGCTGAAATTTATTCCTGCGAAAGGGTAAGCATATGCGTTTTGCAGCAATTGCAGCATCTATCATTTGGTTATTTAGTAATGGAGCGGTTATGGCAGATACAAACACAAAAACAGCGATTTTTGCAGGCGGCTGCTTCTGGTGTATGGAGCCTGAGTTTGCAAATATCCCCGGCGTAAGCAAAGTCATTTCAGGCTATACGGGCGGTACGGTTCCAAACCCGACCTATGAGCAGGTTACTTCTGGCCGCACGGGGCACCTGGAAGCGATCGAGGTCACTTATAATCCTGCTGAAGTATCCTACAATGCGCTTCTGGATGTGTTCTGGAAAAATATCGACCCGCTCGATGAGTATGGCCAGTTCTGCGATAAAGGATCGCAGTACCGCGCAGGTATTTTCTATCATGACGATGAGGAAAAGCGCGTAGCTACGGCATCCA